>CAKMKL010000173.1 GCA_927443375.1 uncultured Paenibacillus sp.
CGGTACTACACCGCAGCATATCGCTGAAATTTCTGATGCGCTGCGCGGATATGTTCCGCAGCCGCTGCCCGAGCCGGCGGTACGGCGGAGCACAGAGAGTATTACGGTGCATGAGCCTCCCGGGGAAGGCAGGGACCGGAACGGCGGCGAACCGAATCTGGTTGATCTGGTTAAAGAGCGTCATACCGTGATTGTAGAGCTGGACCCTCCGCGGGATCTGGATATCACCAAATTTATGAAGGGTGCTGAAGCACTGCGCAGAGCGGGCGCTGATGCACTTACGCTGGCCGATAATTCTTTGGCCGTGACCCGGATGAGCAACATGGCGCTGGGATCTCTGGTACAGACACGTACCGGACTACGCCCCCTGGTCCATGTTGCCTGCCGTGACCGCAATCTAATCGGAACGCAATCCCATCTGATGGGCTTCGATGCGCTGGGCATTGACCATGTACTGGCTGTGACCGGAGATCCGGCAAGGTTCGGCGATTTACCGGGGTCCAGCTCGATTTACGATCTGACCTCCTTCGAGATCATCCGGATGATTAAACAGCTCAATGACGGCATTGCTTTTTCCGGTAAACCGCTTAAGCAGAAGGCAAAATTTGTGATCGGGGCTGCTTTTAATCCGAATGTGAAGCATTTAGATAAGGCAGTGGAACGTCTGGAGAAGAAAATCGCCTCAGGCGCCGATTATATTATGACTCAGCCCGTGTATGACCCGGAGCTGATTGCCCGCATTGCCAAAGCCACCGCACATCTGGATATTCCGATCTTCCTCGGAATTATGCCGCTGGCGAGCGGCCGTAATGCTGAATATCTGCATAATGAAGTGCCTGGCATTCAGCTCTCGGACGAAGTGCGCAGACGTATGCAGGGACTTGAAGGAGAGACTGGCCGCGCGGAAGGTGTAGCTATAGCCAAAGAGCTGCTGGATGCAGCGACAGCACATTTTAACGGTATCTATTTAATGACACCCTTCATGTTCTATGATATGAGTGTGCAGCTGCTGGAATATATTTGGACGAAGCAAGGACGCAAATTGTCCCCCTTGTTTCGGTAGTAATAATCAATTACAATAGTGTAATGGATGTGATTCCGTTGTCATTTAGCATGACCGGATACGGTCAATCATCCCTGCAATTCGGCGGTTACAAGATAACATTCGAAGTCAAATCGGTGAATAACCGTTACTGCGAAGTTGTGCTGCGGATGCCCCGGGATTGGACAGTTTATGAGGATATGCTGCGACGAATAGTTCAAAGCCATATCAAACGGGGACGGGTAGATGTCATCATTAATAGGGAAGTCACTGGAGAAGCTGCTTCCTTACAGGTTTTGAACCGTAATGCGGTGAATTCCTACCTGAAGTCAGCGGAAGTGCTGAAGGATGAGTTCGGGCTACCGGGAGAGTTGACTTTACGTGATATACTTTCTATGCCCGGTGTTATGGAACTGAAGGATGGACCGGCGGACGAAACGTCCGGTTCTTCCGATGAGTGCTCCGAGATGCTTGCACGGGGATTGACGCAGAGCCTGCAGTCGTTGCTCCAGATGCGTGCCCGTGAAGGAAGCTATCTTGCTGCTGATCTGTTCAGCAGGCTTGGCCATCTTGAAGAGCTTCAGGTTAGAATGACTGCGCTTGCCCCCGCTGTTGTCAGTGAATACCGAGACAAGCTAAGGCTGCGGCTAAGTGAACTGAATGACGGAACGTTCCCTTTTGAAGAGCATAAATTCGGAATGGAAATTGCTATCTTTGCCGACCGCTGCAACATTGATGAAGAGCTTACCCGGCTGTACAGTCATTTTGAACAATGCAGGACTCTGCTGAACGGAAGCGAGCCGGCAGGACGCAAACTGGACTTTCTCATCCAGGAGATGAACAGGGAGACGAATACAATCGGGTCGAAATGCAATCATCTGACTCTGGTGAACCTCACACTTGAGATGAAGGCTGAGCTGGAGAAGATTCGTGAGCAAGCGGCGAATATTGAATAACAGGAATCTGTATACGCAAAGATGTTACTTATGGGGGGAACAACCGGAACATGGCAATTAAATTAATCAACATCGGCTTTGGGAATATCGTATCGGCCAACCGTATTATTTCCATTGTCAGCCCGGAATCTGCACCGATTAAACGTATTATCCAGGAAGCGAGAGACCGGCATATGCTGATTGACGCTACCTATGGCCGCCGGACGCGGGCCGTCATTATCACAGACAGCGACCATGTCATTCTGTCGGCCGTTCAGCCGGAGACTGTGGCACACCGCTTATCCAGCAAAGATGACGATAACGACGAATAACAACAATTGGAGTGTACTATGTCAAAAGGATTGCTGATCATTTTATCCGGACCTTCCGGCGTTGGCAAAGGCACAGTGTGTACAGCACTACGGCCGAAAATGCCCGAGCTTGTCTATTCCGTTTCCGCCACCACCCGTAGTCCGCGTGAAGGCGAAGAGAACGGTGTCAATTATTTTTTCAAGAGCAGAGAGCAGTTTGCGGCGATGATTGAAGCCGACCAGCTGTTGGAGTATGCGGAGTACGTAGGCAATTATTACGGTACTCCGCGTGATTTTGTGGAGCGGACACTTGAGAGCGGAAGAGATATTATTCTGGAAATCGAGGTTCAGGGAGCACTCAAAGTCAAAGAGAAATTTCCCGAAGGAATCTTTGTATTCCTGCTGCCGCCATCGATGGACGAACTCAAGGACCGTATCCGCGGGCGCGGTACGGAGCATCCTGATGTGATTAACCATCGTATGTCCGTGGCTGAGGATGAGATTGGCCTGATCCGGCATTACGACTACGCCGTAGTGAATGATGAGATTGATCTCGCCTGCAAACGCATAGAAAGCATTATTATCGCCGAACATTGTAAGGTAAGATGATATGCACTACAAGAATGGATCATATTTACAGTAAAAGATGAAGAGGTGTCTTACGTGCTATATCCATCTATTGATGAAATGATGACTAAGGTTGACAGCAAGTACTCGCTGGTTGTCGCTGCAGCCCGCCGGGCAAGATCACTCCGCGAAGGCGGTAGAACGGATGTTAAATCGCCGAAATCGCACAAATTCGTTGGTGTGGCGCTGGAAGAGATCTACGAAGACCGCATTATTGTAACCCGCGGCGAAGAGTAATCCGGGAAGCCTGCCATAACTACAGTAGAAACGGTCACCGCCAGCTTCATTCGCGGCACCGTTTCTTCTTCTGTTGGCGGGACTTGTATTGTATAATGCTATATATAGCCCGTGCAGGGCTGATCCTGACAACCGGAAGGTTGTTATTTTTTTAAGAATCCGTTCATTTTTAGTTGATATTGATTTCCTGAATGTCCCGCAAGAAACGGGTGCCGTCCTTTGCCTAAAGGCGACGCAGCCGTTTCTTCTTGCCGGAATATGAAGTCATAAGGAAATCTTTTTTCATAGCCGGTTCATTTGCTTCTTACAGGTCTGGAACAGGGGGGATTAAGTTGAACAGCTTACAAGGCAAAACCATCATCCTTGGGGTTACAGGAGGGATCGCTGCCTACAAGGCGGCGGCCTTGACCAGCAAGCTAGCCCAAAAAGGTGCCGAGGTTCATGTTATTATGACGTCTTCAGCCA
>CAKMKL010000174.1 GCA_927443375.1 uncultured Paenibacillus sp.
AATAAGACGACATATGCAGGCTGAGCGCCTTCAGCTTACGCTCAAATTTCCCCTGCAGTTCAGGATTCCGGGCCACGATGAAAGAGGTCTGCAGGCCGGGCAGATTGAAGGTTTTGGTTGCTGCCAGCGTTGTAATTGTAATATTAGCCAGTTCTTCAGACAAAGAAGCAAACGGGATATGCTTATGTCCCGGCAGCGCCAAATCACAATGGATCTCGTCCGAAATGACGGTTACTCCGTAACGCAGACATAACTCACCCAGCTGCTGGAGCTCCTCACGTTTCCAGACGGTTCCACCAGGATTATGGGGATTGCACAGCAGCAGCAGCCTGGCGCCCCCCTGCATCAGCGTTTCAAGGTGGGCATAATCCATCTCATAGCGCCCATTGCGAAGAATCAGCGGATTCTTGGCTACCTTCCGGTCATTCATCTTGATTACATCATAGAAAGGATAATAGACAGGCGACTGCAGAATCACCTCATCACCCGGCTGGGTGAACAGCTCCACTGAAAGGCTTAGCGAAGTCACTATCCCCGGTGAATCCGTGATCCAATCTGGCCGAATCTCCCAATCATGGCGGCGTCCGAACCAGTTTACAATTGCTTGTTTGTAAGATTCGCTCGCTATACTATAGCCATAGACACCGGCTTCCAACCGGCGCAGGATTGCTTCCTTCACCGCCGGCGGGCTCTCAAAATCCATATCAGCTACCCACAGCGGCAGAATATCCTTGTTGCCAAACAGCTTTTCATTCTGATCCCATTTGTAGGAGCGGGTATTGCGGCGGTCAATTATGCGGTCAAAATCATACATTCACTTCAATCCCCCATCAATTCAGCTTTTCAGATTATTGTATCACAGGGGCGACTTTCCGGCATCCTTCACTGCTTCAGCTCCCCTTACGCAGTCGTTCCAATGACTGGCACAGCCTAACCTCCTCAAGCGGCTTCAAAAGATAGTCGGCAATCGCCTGATCAAAAGCCCATAGCCCATACTGTTTGCTCTCTCATTACGATCTGAATTGACGGAAGCCAGCAAAAACGCTCTAATCATACCCCTCCCGCCTCTCGCCAGGAAGTTTATTCGACCTATACTTTAAAAAAACTAGGTCTGCCCGTTTCGCTAACTTTGTGGAAATCTTCTCCTAAAGGGTAAGGAAGGAGGAGGTATTCATGCCTTCAACTAAAAACCGGATTATCCAGGAAAAGAGAATGTATTTCCATAGCGAACTGCAGCAATGTCCACATTGCGGAACGAAGCTGAAGCGGCACCATACCGCTTGGCATAAATATGTCAATACCCTTAGCGGAATCTTCGATATCTGGAATATGGCTTATGCCTCCATGAACGATTCTTTCGCCGGACCAAGACACGCCACCGTCGAATGACGGGGCTGCGTAGTTGGAATCGCTATATCTGGCGAAATGGAGAATTTGTCATTTGGGTTGATGATGCCTTCTATGTGATTTCTGTTCGTCAGACCGAGGGTTTGCTTCCGGCTTCCTTCAGATTCGCCTCACGATGGACACCCTTGCCTTCAGCTAACAGTTCCTACTGCCAAGTCTGTAGCGGACTTTCACCGCCAAGTTATCGCTCATGCCGGGCGCACCAAAAAAACCTGGACGGTAAATACCATCCAGGTTTCGGGAATTCAGATATATAGTTCATTTTCTCTTCATGTGGCCTTTACTTCATCACCACGCCCCGGTTAATCGCCTTGCCAACCTGTCCCAGAATCGCAGACATTGAATCCGCATCATTCACATCATAATCATCAATGTTCAGGCGCAGCACCGGGCAGGCATTGAACTCGCCTATCCACTGGGAATAACGGCCGTGCATATGCTCCCAGTAGGTGACATTGGTCTGGATTTCCATTTCGCGTCCGCGTTCATTAATCCGGGTGAGGATCGAGGGCAGGCTGCCTTCGATATAGATCAGCACGTCAGGATGCGGGAAATACGGCGTCATCACCATCGCTTCGTACAGGCTTGTGTAAGTATCGTAGTCGGTTTTGGACATGGTGCCTTGGTCGGCATGCATTTTGGCAAAAATCCCGGTATCCTCATAGATCGAACGGTCCTGCACGAAGCCGCCGCCCAGCTCGAACATCTTCTTCTGCTCCTTGAAGCGTTCCGCCAGGAAATAAATCTGCAGATGGAAGCTCCATCTTTCGAAATCATGGTAGAACTTCTCCAGGTACGGATTGTGGTCGACCTGCTCAAGCGACGTCTGGAAATTCAGACGCTTCGCCAGGGCTGCGGTCAGCGTCGATTTGCCGACACCCACCGTTCCGGCTACAGTAATAATGGCGTTATCCGGGATGTTGTATGTGTTCATTTCATAAGCTCCTTTAGTTGTGCTGATATTGCAGCGAAGTCTTCCTGATTCTCCACAAAATCAACCTTGTTTCCATCAATGGTCACAATGACGGTCGACGGCTCGCGGACAGCGAGTGAGGCCATAGCATCATCATAATCTTCTATTAATTGCTGCATGTATGCAGGTGAAATTTCCTCTTCGAACGGGCGGGCGCGTTTGGCGATTCTGGCCATAAGGGTCTCCAGATCAGCACGGATATAGAGAATAATATCAGGCTTCGGCAGATCATCCGTAAGCACATGGTAAATCTCGCGGTATTTGTCCCGTTTCGTTCCTTTCAGCGTCCGCTCGCCAAAAATCAGATTCTTATAAATATGATAATCGGAAATAACCGGTTTATCCTTATTTATGTACTCGTTCACGGTATCCTCAAGCTGCTTGTACCGGTTGCAGAGAAAGAACATTTCCAGCTGGAAGCTCCAGTCGTCCATATTCTGATAGAACTTGTCCAGGAACGGATTCTCCTCCACAATTTCCTTAATCACCGGTAGCTGGAACTCTTCAGCCAGCATCGTGGCGAGGGTTGTTTTGCCGGCCCCGATCGGGCCTTCTACTGCTATAAAAGGTGCATGTTTCATTAACGCTGATTTCCTCCTCAAATACGGACCATGCCGGGTGAAGCTGCGAAATGTGTATCCTCAAAAAACAGACTCAATCATTGTATCACAGGAGCCCTATGCGTGAACGGTTGAATTTGAGAATTTTGTGCTGGTGATATAAAAAAACCGTACCCGCTTATGGATAAGCAGATACGGTCTATTGGTTCTTACAGCTCTTCAGGGGTGATCGTCTTTGGACACTGCACTCTAAAAGCCCACACCGAACCGGGAAGCTGCTGCCTTCATGCTCAGCTGCAGGCGGCTTCTTAGCCCTGTCAGCCATCCCGGCTCATGCTCCCATTGTTCCGCTGTAGACCTCAGGATCCGGGCATACCTGTACAAATCCGCAAATCGCCGGCAAGCCTCCTGTGAAGGCCCTTCTTCCGGCAGATCATACCGGGTGGCGTAACCCTCCTGAAAGCGCTCCTTCATAGAGCCCTGCTCCTCTGGTGCAACAGCTTCCAGCAGGCTGTTCAGAGCTTGCTCAATATCGACGGCATACCAGTGATACATGGAATCGTCGAAATCAATGACATTAACCGTATCCTGTGTCTGATCATAGAAGACATTATCCAGCTCAAAATCATAATGAATCAATCCGTAATTAGCCCGTGTCACCGGAATTGTCCCGAAATAGTCTGCAAGCAGCTCTGTCTCCGCCCTTGCCGCACTTTGTTCTGGGAATGGCTCCAGGACCCGGCGAATCCACTCCAGCACCTCACTGTGTGTCCATCTTTTGCTCTGCACAGGGCTGTACTCACTGGAAAGCCGATGAAGCTCTCCCAAGGCCTGACCGTAGCGGAATACCGTCTGGTCATTCAGAGAGGTTGTGTCCATGCTCACCCCTGCGACACGTTTAAAGACCGAGGCATAATAAGACCCCCAAGGCGTCTGAGCCTCTACAAGCTCCGAACCTTCCCGGGAAGGCACGGCCTCAAGCACCCCATATCCACGCTCACGCAGGTACGAGATAAACTCCAGCTCTGCCAGCAGATTACTTTTAAGCTTCTCTGTCTGCGGTGCGAACCGGAGCAGCTGATTCTTTCCCCCGTTCTCGAACGGATATATCGCATTGGAGGAAATCCGGTAATACTGGAACAAATGCAGCGATTCCCGGTCATACGCCCAGTTTCGCAGCACCATTTCCGCTAGCTCTTCATTATTGAACAAATATTTCAATTTCAGCATGCTCTGTAGCAGCTCCTTTTTATCTTCAGGTTTCTTTCACCTTCACTGCAGCAGTTGTTTGATTAGCCCGGCGTTTCATGCCGATCACTCCCTTCCGGTTATACACTGTTTTCAGGTTATCACCCTGCATCCTGCAGAACCATGTACAGAATCGTTATAACCATTTTATCCGTGCCATACTTCTGAATACTGGATATAGGAAAAAGCAAAAAAGGCGTCCCGCAAGCCACAAGAATGGCTTACAGAACACCTGGTTATAAAAGGATTAAGACAAACGGCCGCTGAAATCGCTATATTCAAACTCACGGATGACCTTGAGGCCTTCTTCATCATTGTATGAAGCAATAGCCGGCAGGTTCACGCCATTGAACATATGGTTCTTCACCATGGAATAATGCGCCATGTCGAGGAAGACCAGCTTGTCACCATATTTGAGCGGTTCCGGGAAGGAATAATCCCCGATAATATCTCCCGCCAGACAGGTCATGCCGCCGAGTCTGTAAGTATATGCATACTCTCCAGGCTCTCCGGCTCCGATAATGCCCGGACGATACGGCATAGCGAGCACATCCGGCATATGACATTCCGCCGATGTGTCAAGAATGGCGATATCCATTCCGTTATGCATAGTGTCCAGTACAGTAGCCACCAGGTATCCGGTATTCAGCGCAACAGCTTCGCCCGGTTCCAGGTAGATCTGGACATTATAGGTTTCTTTCATATAGAGAATGCACTTGATCAGTGTCTCCAGGTCATAATCGGGACGGGTAATATGATGTCCGCCGCCGAAGTTGAGCCATTTCATGCCGTGCAGATACTGGCCGAACTTCTCTTCCACTACCTTAAGCGTACGCTCCAGCGTATCCGAGTTCTGCTCGCACATCGTATGGAAATGCAGCCCATCAATGCCTTCAAGCTCTTCGGGACGGAAATTCGGAAGCGTCACGCCCATGCGGGAATAGTTGTAGCAGGGATCATACAGCGGCACTTCAATCTCGGAATATTCCGGATTGACGCGGATACCGCAGCTGATGGCTTTGGGAGCGGATTGTACCCGATCCTTGAACCGGTTCCACTGGTCAAACGAGTTGAACACAATGTGATCGGTGTAGCCGAGCAGCTCGTCGAATTCACGGTCCATGTAAGCAGGTGCGTAGACATGCACTTCCTTGCCCATTTCCTCGAAGCCCAGCCGGGCTTCGAACAGGGAGCTGGAAGTAACGCCATGCAGATACTTGCCGACAAGCGGGTACAGAGCGTGCATGGAGAACCCTTTTTGCGCGAGAAGTATCTTAGCTCCGGTACGCTCCTGCACGTAATTCAGGGTCTCCAGGTTCTTCTTAAGCAGCCGCTCATCGACAAGATAGGCAGGTGACGGCAGCGAGCTGATGTCGATATCGATTTCTTTCATTGCCTTACGCCCTAGTCAAGCAGCGTCGGCGAGAAATCTTCTTGCCAAGGCAGCCCGTGTTTATTGAGTGCATCCATGAATGGATCCGGATCGAATTCTTCGATATTGTGTACGCCCGGTTTGTTCCAGATGCCTTTGATAATCATCATAGCCCCGATCATTGCAGGAACTCCGGTAGTGTAAGAAATAGCTTGGGAGCCCACTTCTCTGTAGCATTCTTCATGATCGCAGACATTGTATACATAATATGTTTTTGGCTGGCCGTCTTTAGTCCCTTGAATAATACAGCCGATGTTGGTCTTACCCTTTGTCCTTGGTCCCAGGGAAGCCGGGTCAGGCAGAATGGCCTTCAGGAACTGTAAAGGAATAATCTCTTTACCTTCATACACAATCGGCTCAATGGAAGTCATACCGACATTCTCAAGCACCTTCAGGTGAGTCAGGTAGTTCTGCGAGAAGGTCATCCAGAAGCGGATTTTCTTCACACCCTTGATGTTGACAGCCAGGGATTCCAGCTCTTCATGATAGAGAAGGTAGATATCCTTAGGGCCGATCTCCGGGAGATCATAGACTTTTTTCTCGGACAGCGGCGGAGTTTCAATCCACTCACCATTCTCAAAATAACGTCCGTTCGCGGTAATTTCGCGGATATTGATTTCAGGATTGAAGTTGGTAGCAAACGGGTAACCATGGTCGCCTGCGTTCGCATCCACAATATCAATCGTGTGAATTTCGTCAAAATAATGCTTCTGTGCATAAGCGGTGAACACACCGGTTACGCCTGGGTCGAAGCCGCTGCCGAGCAGCGCAGTAATTCCGGCCTTTTCGAATCTTTCTTTGTAGGCCCACTGCCAGGAGTATTCAAATTTCGCAGTATCCTGCGGTTCGTAGTTAGCGGTATCCACATAGTGCACTCCCGTTGCCAGGCAGGCATCCATAATGGTCAGGTCCTGATATGGGAGAGCGACATTAATCACGACATCCGGCTGGAAGCTCTTGATCAGTTCAATGACCTCTTCCGTATTATCCGCATCGAGCTGAGCAGTAGAAATCTTCGTCTGGCCTCCGGCCAATTTATCTTTTAGAGCATCACATTTCGCGAGGGTTCTGCTCGCAATGCAGATCTCTTCAAATACATCCGGGTTCTGGCAGCACTTGTGTACAACAACACTTGCTACACCGCCAGCGCCAATAATTAACGCTTTTCCCAAAATAGATAACCTCCTAATATAAGAAATCCGTAGTTCAGAGCTGACTTATAACGTACAAGCCATTTCCAGTTGCAAAAATCAACAAGGCTGATTATACATAAAGCACAGCAATAAATCAATAAAAAACGACAAAAATTGATACGTAGTCTGTAAAATCTTCGGTTTTTCCTGTTAATACTCCTGAACGCATGTAAATACACTGTAATGCTGCGTTTTTCTAAGCTTTCTTGAAGAAACACTGCCAGATGCCACTGCTACTTGAAACGCAAATTTCCATAAGAAGGACAACTAGACTATTGTATCACAGCAGCGCCTTTCTTCATACGTATTATTTGAAATCAATGAACAGGCTCACCTCCGGAAAATAGGCGCACTATGTATTCTTACCCGTTTTCGCCTGTCAGCTAACTGCTTAAGTAACCGCCGCAGCGGATACTATTAGGTGTAGTATGTGTAACAGCCGGAATCCAATACCTCCATACCGCACATGATATATGAAAGAAAAGAGCTTAAGGCAGCTGATCATCCAGCACCTTAAGCTCCTATTCCTAATCAATCAATACAAAGTTACGCATATCCGTGCTACTGACGGATTCAGCCGGACATCCATTTCAGCGCTGCCGGAAACTGCCGGCTGATGAATGCCGTATCATGGGTCTTTGGATATTCGTCTTATACAGACCCTCCAGTTCACCCACGTACATATATATCCGCTGCTCCGGCCGCCAGACCGTTACTGTCCGAAGCCGATCCGCGGCCGCTCCTTCACTTATAGGTTCGTGATTACTTTGTCGATAATACCGTATGTCATTGCCTCATCCGCGGACATGAAATAATCACGGTCCATATCCTTCGCGATCTTGTCTGCCGGCTGGCCGGTCCGGTCCGCAGTAATCTGCACGACCTTTTCCCTAATCTGCAGAATCCGTTTGGCGCTGATGGCAATATCGCTGGCTTGCCCTTGTGCACCTCCATGCGGCTGGTGGATCATAATTTCACTGCTCGGCAGAGCGAATCTTTTGCCGGGGGCTCCGGCCAGCAGCAGCAGTGAGGCGAAGGAAGCCGCAAAACCGGTGCATATCGTGCTGACCTGCGGTTTGATTACCTGCATCGTATCATAAATTCCGAACCCTGCGGTAGTTGAGCCTCCCGGACTGTTAATAAACATTTGGATGTCCTTATCGGGTTCCTCCGCCGCAAGGTATAACAGCTGGGCAATAATGCTGTTCGCCAGCTGATCATCGATCGCCGCCCCGACAAATACAATCCGGTCCTTCAGCAGCCGCGAATAAATATCATAGGACCGTTCGCCTCTGCTCGTCTGTTCAATTACATAGGGGATTATACTCATGATCCATACCTCCTGGGATGTAAGCTTGATTTGATACCCTGTAAACGGATCAAGGCCGGCAAAGGATACGGAACCATGCCAACAAAAAGAGCTGCAGAAGCCGCGTATCTTTTAATAAGGGCTGTTCGTTTATATAATAAGGGAATATACAAAGAGGATAGCTAAAAAGGAGTTGTGTGAGCATGATGATCCTTGAAGAATACAGCACCCAAAAGCTTGAGGATGACCATAGCCTGCAGTCGCTTAGAGCTGCGCTGAACCGCTACTGTCTGACGCTTACCCGCTCCGGGCACGAGGCCGAAGATCTGGCCCAGGACACCTGGACGAAGGTGCTCAGCTATGGAAAATTCTCCGCAAGCCCCAATCCGGAAGCCCTGCTGCTGCGGATTGCTAAGAATACCTGGATCGATGCCGCCCGGCGCAAGGCTTCCTTAGCGCGTGCCATGAGACGCGAACTGAATCCGGCAGAAGCTGGAGTAATGGAAAGCAGCCTTTCAGAGATCGAAACAGCTTTTCAGGCCTTGATCAAATATCTGTCGCCTCTGCAGCGGATGACCTTCCTGCTGCGTGATGTGCTCGGCTACTCTGCAAACGAAACGGCGGTTCAGCTGGATACTACAGAAGGAGCGGTCAAAGCTGCGTTGTACCGGGCTCGTCAAGCGCTCGAAGCCGTGCGAAAGGAGCTGGCCGCAGACGGGCCTGCCCTACCGCCGGACGCTGATTTCAGGCTGCTGCTGGCCGCGCTGGCGGATGCTTATGAAGCGGGGCAGATTCCCTTCATGCTGGAATTGCTGCGCCAGGACCAAGCAGCAGAGCTCACCATGGCGGTCAGCACAGCCCCTTTGCAGGCCCTGGATGCGGGCAGTCGCTTCACCACAGCCAGCACCGGTATGTATTCCGGACTGCGGATGACTGCCTAGCAGGTAAATATAGAAGGAGGTATACGATGAGGAACATACTTGTACTCGGGGGAACCCGTTTTTTTGGCAAACGGCTGGTGAAACGGCTGCTTCAGGATGAGCATACACAGGTGACTATATTGACCAGGGGCATGGTTGAGGATGATTTCGGCGATCAGGTGACCCGGTTAACCGTTGACCGCTCGGATACAGAGGCACTGGCCGCGGGGGTGTGTGGCCGGTACTTTGATGTCGTCTATGACAATATCTGCTACTCACCGGATGATGCAGCTGCTGCAGCCCGGATTTTTGCGGACAGCGCGGGGCGTTACATCCTGACCTCCAGTTTATCCGTATACGATCCAAGACCGGAAATCCTGAGCGAAGCGGACTTTGACCCTGAGACTTACCCCCTCCGGTTAGGTTCCAGAGTGGACTTCAGTTATCAGGAAGGCAAAAGACTGGCTGAAGCGGTGCTGCTGAAACAGACTGCTTTTCCCGTGGCGGCTGTCCGCTTTCCGATCGTGCTTGGGACGGATGATTATACGCGGCGGCTGCATTTTCACATCGAGCATATCGCCGGCGGCAAGCCGGTCGGCCTTCCGAATCCGGAAGCCCTGATTTCATTCATCCGTTCCGATGAGGCTGCGGACTTCCTTTACTGGCTGGGCCTGTCCTCGTTGACCGGACCCGTGAATGCCTGTTCAGACGGTGCAATCGCCATCCGGGATATCCTCTCTATGATCGAAGCTGTTACAGGCAATCAGGCAATTATTCTAAATGAAACAGCCGAAGAGGATATGTCTCCTTTCGGCATTGAGGAGTCTTGGGTTATGGATACAACAAAAGCCCGCTCAGCGGGCTTCACCTTCCTGTCTCTTAACGAATGGCTGCCGGAGCTTGTTGCCCGGCTTCATGCCTCACTCAGCCATCGCGATTAACGGTTCGCTTGTCTCCTCCGGCTGCTTCCGGGCGTCGTTCATTGCCAGCAGCTGGCCGCCGCCGGGGTTCGCAGCTTGACTCTCCTCAATCTTGAAGACATTGATTTCCCTGAACAACCGCCGCGAGATTTCACTGATCTCCAGCGCCTGGCGGGCGATGTCGTGAATAGCCTGATCCTGCTGTGTGCTGGAGGCATTTACTTCCTGAACGCCCGCCGCTGTCTGTTCAGCTACGGATGCTACCGAGTGGATCGATTCACTCAGCCGGGAATTGATCTTCCGGGTCTGCTCCACCTTGCTGTGAATCTGTCCGATCTGCCGGCTGATGCCGGCTATCGAATCGTCAATCGCCGTGAAGGAAGCAAGGGTTTCCGCAACCTGGGTATCCTGCTCCTCCAGGCTTTTTTTCGATTCCAGCATGTATGCTTCAAAGTCGGCCATGCTCTCCTGCAGCTCCCCGATAATCCGGCTGATCAGAATCGAGGAATCGCTTGTCTGTACCGATAAATTCCTGACTTCATCCGCGATCACCCCAAAGCCTTTCCCGGCCGCCCCTGCCCGGGCCGCTTCAATGGCCGCATTCAAGGATAGAATATTGGTCTGCTTGGATATTTCCGTAATGGAATTCGTAATCCGCGAAATATCTCCGGACTGCTCCACTAGCTTCTCCAGTGCCTGATACACCCTGCCGATGGAAGTCCGGGACTTCTGTGATTTGCGCTGCAGTTCACTGATGGTTTCCGAGCCTTTGCGTGCATTCTGGTCAGCGCTCTGGCTTGTCGCAAGCATAACATCGGTATAATCCGTAATCTCCGCCACTTCCCGCTCCAGCTCCTGCAGCAATAGTGCGCTCTGTTCAGACTGAACGGCCTGCTGATCCGCACCCACCGAAATTTCCTGAATCGTCTTGACGATTTCCTGATTCGTATGGGCCGTAACTGACGAGGATTGCTGGAAGGACTGGGAGTAATCGGCCAATGTTGAGGCGACCTGCACCGTCTGCCGCAGCATCTCACGTACCCGGGTCACCATATGGTCAAAATGGAAGCTCAACCGTCCCAGCTCATCATTATACGGTGAATTAATCTGCTGGCGCAGATCGCCTTCGGCGATTTTACGCAGCGCAGCCTGCAGCTTGTCCACCGGAGACAGGAACGAGCGGATCAGCAGCAGGGCCAGCACCAGTGTGAACGCGAATACGGCGATTGCAGCATACATAACTATGGATACAGTATGGTCCAGCAATGTAAAAGAATGCGCCTGCGCCTGTTCCGCATTATCCGCTGCTGCCGTATATAGCTTCGCATTCCGCTCCAGCAGCGTTTGATTCAGTGCAAGCGCCTGCGTATGCAGCCCGTCAATCTGCTCCAGGACAGTCAGCGGATCCAGCTCGGTATCCTCCAGCGTTTTTACCAACTCATTTACATAACCTGTATATTCATCCGCTTCAGTGCGCAGCTGCTGCAGATCTGTCCACGCGGAGGTTCCCTTGTCAAAATTCACTTTGGCCATAGCTGCCGCAAGCTCCTGCTGCTTATCCTTAAACAGCCCGGCCAGCTCTGTGTCACTGGATTCGGCCAGGGAAGTCTCCAGACTGTTCAGCTCCTGCAGCAGCTGAGTGATTGTAGAGACGGTGATTCTTTTTTCCATCTCGGTCTTCTGCCGTTCCATCGACTGCTCCACCTGACTAATCTTCTGCCCCTGAAGCAATGCAACCCCCAAAAAGATAAGTGAAATTGCTGTAAAACTAAGAATCAGCTTCCATTTCATAGATAAGTGCAGCCTATTTCTTTTCAAGCTTATCATCCCTTCTGCTAGACCTCGGACTTATGTATGTATTTTCATGTCATATTTTCATTGTAGAAGCTGGATATTAATTATTCTCCAGTGTTGTGTATGCGCATCGTAAACTAATTGTTGCAATGCTGTTAACGCGGACTAAAGGAAAGCCAACTAAAAAGACAAGCACCGCAGCCGGCACTTGTCTTCGGAACGTTTATGAGGACTGACTTAATGATTTGCATTTTCATCCATATACATTCCCTGATCACCTCTCGCATGTAATGGAGTATTTCTGTCCGATTATAGCATGGAAGCAGCAAGATATCTAAAATTTGAACTGTGATCTGCGGCTCGGAAAATCGGATACTCCTTACGCCGCAGCACCAATTACAAGCTTCTATTGCATAATCTTCAGCAGCTTCGCCAGCATATGTGCAGTCTCTTCACGGGTAGCCGAAGCTTGCGGGGCAAAGTTAATCCTGCCTCCTGCTGCCGCCTGACCGGATAGGATACCGGCCTGCTGGACAACACTTAC
>CAKMKL010000175.1 GCA_927443375.1 uncultured Paenibacillus sp.
GGTGCTTGACAGTAGAGCAGTCATTTCCTTGCCAACTTTGGGAACCGAGTAATTCAAGCTGGTAGCAAGTTCTGTATAAAATCCTTTAAAATATTTCTCCATCGCTTGCACCGACAGTATGTTCCCTCCATGAGCAGAAGAATCACGCCTCAGATCAATCAATATTTTCCTGGAAATTTCTTTGCCTATCCTAATCTCCTTCAGATGCTTCAAATTCTCTTCCACATGATCAATTACATATACTTGCCGTAACTCATCTTCACCATGCCGATTACATCTCCCGGCCGCCTGAGCAATAGAATCCAGTCCTGCTAAGGAACGAATGACACACTGAAAACTGACATCTACCCCCGCCTCGATCAGTTGTGTGCTGATACAAATAACAGGCTCTTTATGCTTAAGAAGTTCTTTTACTTCTTGAAGTATCTGGTTGCGATGGGCCGCACACATAGAAGTACTCAAATGGTACACAGGAGTAGATAGGTCTTGATTCTTTAAGCTTTTGTATAAATTCTTCACAACTGACTTGGTATTCAATATGACTAGAACACTATTCACTTCACGCATCAGAGTCACAATAAATTCTGCCAGTTTGTCGTTATCAAAGTGCTGATTCGTTGCCTGATCAACGATCTCTACCCGCCTAAACGCCTCTATGACGTGATCAAGGTCATGAATCATTTCAGCGTCCAGCTTAATTTCCAATTTATGTTGTACATAATCCAGTTCAGGCTGTGTTGCCGTACAAAGCACAATACTGGAACGGGCATATTTATTTAGAAAGTTCAGTGCTTGATTAAATAAAGATACACATCTGACCGGAACCTTCTGCACCTCATCAAATATGATGACTGATTCACTCAAATTATGAAGCCTACGAATATTTCGGCTGCCGTCTGCGTAGAAGACATTCAGGAACTGTATCATTGTTGTGAAAATAATCGGAGCATCCCAGTTATCCTTCGCCAGCTTTAACTTTTGACGTAGGTTCAGTGACCCTTCTTCGTGTTCATCTTCCCGATTGTCTTCTTCAACCACGTTCGAATGATGCTCTAGAATATGTATTTCATCATTCAGGATTGTCCGTACTTCATTGGCATTTTGCTCAATGATTGTTGTATACGGAACAACATAAATTATGTGCTTTTTTCCATTTAGGAGAGCATGTTTCAGAGCATATCTCAAGCTTGCCAATGTCTTGCCCCCACCGGTTGGAATGGACAAGGTATATATTCCAGATGGCTTAGATGCAAATTGTTCGCATTGCTCCGACATTTTTTTTCTAAGGAGATTAATAGGGGTATGGGCATTTACATGCTTTTGGAAGGAATCGATTCTGCTCATAAGTTTTGTATAATAATTTCCGAACAACTCTTGGAGATCAAGGGACTCGTCGAGTTTGTGTTCTTCAAAACAACGGGTATTTGTCCGGTCAGCATCAACTAAAGCACTAAACACATACTTCGTCAGAAACATTAATTTCTGCTCCATGCTTGTCGAGGGATCGACTCTGAGATAATCCCCCAGTTCATCTGCAGCTTTTTCCACATAGCTTTGGAATTCTGTTTCGTTCATCACAAGTTGGAAAAATACATGTTTGGTTCGTTCAAACTCGTCGAGATACTTATCTTGAACACGATGTAAGTAATTTGACTCCAAATCGGGGTTAAGAAAATCCTGAAGATAAGAATGATGTGAGATAATTGCATTCCCTACAATTTCAGCGAGAATCATTTTATTCATATGGCCCTGTTTGTTAGAAAGGTCTTTCGGGACACTATGGAAAAGTTCAAATAGAAGTTTCCCGCCCGCAGTCGAATGATCTACACTACCTCTTTTTGGCGGAGCCTCAGGATGGTACACGGCTTGCAATATGTAATTTCTAAACTCTTCTGTATATTTGCCCAGATCATGAAGAATACCCGCGAGTCCAGTAATATGCTTAATCCCAAGCTTCTTACCATACCCCTCTGCTAAGGCTTGTACTCCTAACAAATGCTCAGCGACAGTCTGGACTTTCTTGTCACGTTCGCGGATATGAGCAATGTATTCCATGTCTCTCCTCCTTCAAAGTCAGTTACGTAAGATACTCACTTAAAAGTTAATAAATGAAATATTATTACATATTAGGAATTTCAATTCTTTCTCATTTTATCACTCCCTTGTGGAAAAAAAGCGATATTATTTGGAGTACTTCCGAACATTATTCAATAAATATCGATCAGACCGGAATAACACCTAAGAGCCCACAACTTGTCAGTAAGTTGTGGGCTCTGGACCGCTCACATTCGATGAGTTAGAGGAGTAAAGTGAGTCTGATGAGCGGTACAGCACTTGGCAGAATCCACGCTCCCACATGTGGAGCGACGTTAAAAGCAGTGCAACATAATATGCGCTTCGTTATTTCAATCCACGCTCTCACACGGGGAGCGACCAAGGCTGGTTATACTGCATGCCGGTAACTTTCGGATTTCAATCCACGCTCCGACGCGGGGAGCGACTAGTCAATCCCGCCGTTTTCGTCTATCCAGCAGAATTTCAATCCACGCTCCCACGCGGGGAGCGACTGATATCGCAAAAACTAAGATCACAGCGTATGCAATTTCAATCCACGCTCCCACGCGGGGAGCGACGTTGCCAAGCTGAAATCGGTCCATGCATCCTTGCGTATTTCAATCCACGCTCCCACGCGGGGAGCGACAATTTACGGGTTGCCTTCATTTTATCCCCCCTACAATTTCAATCCACACTCCCACGCGGGGAGCGACATGGTTTGTCCCGGTTGTTACGCGCGGTATTGTATATTTCAATCCACGCTCCCACGCGGGGAGCGACCGGTTCAAAAAAAAATCACAGCAGCGATCAGTAATATTTCAATCCACGCTCCCACGCGGGGAGCGACAAGCACTTGGCTAGGCTGTTTGCCCGGCTGGATATTTCAATCCACGCTCCCACGCGGGGAGCGACTACTCACCTTGAGAGTGAGGCAGAGAAACAAATAATTTCAATCCACGCTCCCACGCGGGGAGC
>CAKMKL010000176.1 GCA_927443375.1 uncultured Paenibacillus sp.
GTGCGGAATATCTGCAGCGTGCTGGGACTCAACCCAAGTGAGTTCAGCCTGTAGGGCTGACGAATATTTTCTATTCATCCGGGTGAAACGTATTGGGTTCTTGATCGTATCACTGATATAACATCCTCATGCTAGACTTACAGGCTGTGATTCTTTTCGGAAACGGAGGTACTTGAAATTGGCTGGAATTAATCTGGTAAAAGGTCAGAAGATTGATTTAACTAAAGGAAATGCCGGGCTGTCAAATGTCATTGTAGGTTTGGGCTGGGATCCGGCCGAGCCTGCACGCGGGTTCTTCGGTGTGAAGAAACAGGCGAATGTAGACTGCGATGCCTCAGCGCTGCTGCTTAGTGAGAATGGCAAGCTGGTCAATAAAACGAATCTTGTATGCTTCCACAACAAACAGAATGCGAACAATTCGGTTGTTCACTCCGGGGACAACCTGACCGGTGAAGGAGATGGGGACGACGAACAGATCATGGTCAATCTGAAGGCGATCCCTTCCGATGTGCACAAGGTTCTGGTCGTGGTTAATATTTATGATGCCGTCAACCGCAAGCAGGATTTCGGAATGATCAAATCCGCGTACATCCGGATCATGAATCCATCGGGCAATACGGAGCTGGTCAAGTTTAATCTGACAGACAATTACACAGGCTTTACTGCCCTGATCTGCGGGGAGCTATACCGCTATGGTGAGGAATGGAAATTTGCGGCGATCGGTGAAGGCGCCCATGCAGCACATATTAATCAACTGGCTGAACGTTACATCTAAATCTAATAGAAGAGAGGTTACTACTTATGGCGATTAATTTATCTAAGGGACAAAAGATTGATTTGACGAAATCCAATCCGGGTTTGACCAAAATTACAGTCGGTCTTGGCTGGGATACCAACAAATACGACGGCGGCAAGGATTTTGACCTGGACGTGTCCGTATTTTTGACCAATGCAAGCGGCAAGGTTGCTAAAGAGAGCAACTTCATCTTCTTCAACAATAAGCAGAATGAGAACGCATCGGTTGTACACACAGGAGATAACCGTACGGGCGAAGGTGACGGCGACGATGAGCAGATTCAGGTGGACCTTCCTAATATCCCGGCTGACGTGGAGAAGATTGCGTTCACGATTACCATCTATGAAGCAGAACAAAGAAGCCAGAACTTCGGACAGGTATCCCGCTCGTATGTGCGCATCCTGAACGAAGCCAACGGTGAGGAATTGGTCCGGTTCGACCTCGGGGAGGACTTCTCCATTGAAACCGGCGTAGTTGTCGGCGAATTGTACCGTAATGCCGGCGAATGGAAATTCAGCGCAATTGGCAGTGGCTATAAGGACGGCCTGGCTGGCCTTACCCGCGATTACGGATTGCAATAAAATTAGGAAAGAAGGTATTAGCCAGTGACAATCAGTCTTTCCAAAGGACAGCGGATTGATCTAACTAAGACCAATCCGGGTCTGACGAAAGTGGTAGTAGGGCTAGGTTGGGATACGAACAAATATAGCGGAGGCAAGGACTTTGACCTGGATGCTTCAGCATTCCTGCTGCATGAGGACGGCAAGGCTAAGGGCGAGGATGACTTCGTATTCTATAACAACCCGAACGGTGGCGCAGGCTCCGTAACGCATACAGGAGATAACCGTACAGGTGAAGGTGACGGAGATGACGAACAGGTCCTTGTTGATTTCAGCAAGGTTCCCGCGCATATTCAGCGTATTGGGATTACGGTGACCATTTATGATTACGAATCGCGCGGCCAGAATTTCGGACAGGTATCCAATGCGTTCGTACGTGTAGTCGATGCCGGTAATGATCGTGAAATTCTGCGTTTCGATCTCGGCGAGGACTTTTCAACCGAGACGGCAGTTGTATTCTGCGAGTTTTACCGTCATGGTGCAGACTGGAAATTCCAGGCGGTGGGCAGCGGCTTTGCCGGCGGTCTAAGCGCATTATGCAGAAACTACGGGCTGGATGCGCAATAGCAGCTTTAGTCAGCTTTAAAGGCGGGATCCTCAGTGATCCTGCCCTTTTTATACAGTAAAAGCTATTAGTTAAAGGTTAGAGGTGGCTTAACCAATGAGCGTAGAAGCAGTGAAAGGTCAGAAAGTTGATCTCACCCGCGGGAACCCCGGACTTAAATCTCTGATCGTAGAGATCGGCTGGCGTGCTCCGGCATCAATGGAAATTGATGCTTCTGCTTTTTTACTGGGGGCACAGGCAAAAGTAAGCAGCGACGAGGATCTGATCTTTTATAATAATCCTGTTACGCCTTATATCAGCTATAAGGATATACCGGTTGCCGAATCAAGCGGCCTAAAGCACTTCGAAATCGAACTGGACAAGGTCCCCACTGAAACAATGAGGATCGCATTTGCAATTACACTTTATAACGGTGAGAGCCGAAATCAGATGTTCGGGCAAATGGGAGATGCTCATTGCCGGATTCTGAACCGGGTAGCCGGGGAAGAAATCATGCGATGTAATCTTGGAAATCATTTCTCTGTGGAAACGGCTGTTGTAGTAGGAGAATTATATAGATATAACAGTGATTGGAAATTCAGCGCTATTGTAGCTGGTTTTGACGGCGGGCTTAAGGCATTATGCAAGAACTATGGCATTGAGGTGGAGGACGAGCCTGCTTCCCCTGGACCGAAGGGTCCGGGACCATCCCCTGAGCCGAAGCTGGCCTCTAGGGCGGGGACTACTCCGCCATCTCCGGCAGCACCTGTACCGCCGGCCCTGGCGGACAGTGCTCCCGCGCCAGCGCTGAATCTCAATCTGAAGAAGATTGAACTGAAGAAAAAAGGCGATTCGATTAATCTGAAGAAATCTGCCGCCGGTCTCGGGGAAGTGCTTATTAATCTGAACTGGAACCAGCGGCAAGGCGGAGGATTGTTCAGCCGCAAGAGCGGCGTAGATTTAGATCTCGCTTGCCTGTATGAATTGAAGGATGGAAGAAAAGGTGTTGTTCAGGCACTGGGCAATGCTTTTGGCAATCTTCAGCAGCCGCCTTATGTGATGCTGGATGGCGATGACCGCACCGGCTCCGTGAAATCAGGCGAGAATCTGCGGATCAACGGCAGCAGGGTTGCCGAGATCAGACGGGTCCTGATCTTTGCTTTTATCTATCAGGGAGTTACCCATTGGTCTGAAGCAGATGGTGTTGTTACGATTCATCAAGGCGATGGACCGGATATTATCGTGAATCTGGATGAGCATAACAACCGCAAAGGGATGTGTGCGATTGCGCTTATACAGAACGTCGGTAACGAAACATTCAGTATTGAGCGGCTCGTGCAGTATTTCAGCGGCCATCGGGATATGGATCAGGCCTATGGATGGGGCTTGCGCTGGGTAGCGGGTAGCAAATAATTTTATTTACCGGAGGCGCAAAGCGAGATGGATTGGTTTAGTGATTTTTTTAGAAGCATCAGTGATAATTATGGACATTTCTTTTCCTGGAGTGATATCGCCGGAACGCTTTCTGACCCGGTGAGCTGGGGAATTATCGGCAGTCTGGTTCTGCTGGAAGGGCTGCTCTCCGCCGATAACGCACTTGTGCTTGCGGTCATGGTCCGGCATTTGCCGAAGGAGCAGCAGAAGAAGGCGTTGTTTTACGGGATTTTGGGAGCTTATTTGTTCAGATTCCTGGCAATTGGCCTGGGGACGTATTTAATTGAATTTACGCTCGTTAAGGTTCTGGGTGCCCTCTACCTCTTTTACATCGCTTATAAAGGATTATTTAAAGGCGGCGGAGAAGACGGGCATACGGAGAACAAAGGCACCTCTTTCTGGAAGACGGTACTCCTTGTTGAATTGATGGATATTGCTTTCAGTATAGACAGTGTTATTGCAGCCTTCGGTCTGAGCAGCGAAGTATGGGTGCTCTTCCTGGGCGGTATTCTCGGCGTACTCATGATGCGTGGCGTAGCCCAAGTGTTCCTGAAGCTGATTGCCAGATTCCCGGAGCTGGAGCAGGCCGCATTCCTGCTCATTGCCATTATTGCCGCTAAGATGCTTGCCGGAGCCTTTGGATTTGAAATGCCGCATGTGGTGTTCTTTACCATTCTGATTGCGGTCTTTGTGGGGACCATTCTGTACAGTTCCGCGAAGAAAAAGAAGGAAATCGACAAAGAAGCCTAATAGTCACAGCAGTTTCTTAAGGAGGGAGACCCCCACAGGGAAGGTGGAGTGCTCCTCCCGGGTAATCGTATATGTAGTAGCTTGGCCTTTGCTTGTATTGGAGAAAGCCGGAAGCCGTCCCCGAAAGGACGGCTTAACCGGTTTTGCAGCTCTCTATAAGGAGAGGCTATTCTTTTTTTGAATAGAAGGATTGATTTTAGGGGGAACGGCCTTTGAAATATTTCGATTACCTGACTCAGGAACAAGAAACGTCATTATTCTACTCTCCGCCTGTTACATTTAACCATAGAACCAGCAAGGAACTGCTTGCCTATGCCGTTGGCGCAGCCCTTTATATGCCGGCTACCCGTGCCAGTGTTGCCGAAGATATTGTGAAGCTCAGAGGAGCGGGTCTGGTTACGGTAATCATCGATTTGGAGGATGCTATTGGCGATGGAGAGGTCTGTTTCGCTGAGGAGTCGGTGTTTAGGCATCTTTCTTTTCTGTCCGCCTATACCGAGAATGAGCCTGAACCTGAGAACGGCCTTCCGCTGATTTTTATCCGTGTCCGAAGCCCCGAACAGCTGCAGCAGCTGATTTTTCGGTTGGGTTCCCTGATTACGATGCTGACCGGCTTCGTCTTCCCCAAATTCTCGGCAGAGAATGGTGTAGATTTCTTTGAAGCTATTGCCGATTATAACAGCTCGCGCAGCTATTCTGCACCCGTACTGTACGGTATGCCGATTCTGGAGAGCGCGTCAATTATTTACCGGGAGAGCCGGCTTGACAGCCTGCTTGCTATCCGCAATCTGCTCGGTGATTACCGCGATTATGTGCTGAATGTCAGGATCGGGGCAACCGATTTCTCCAGCCTGTTCGGACTGCGCCGCAGCCCGGATATCAGTATCTATGACCTTACTCCCATCCGTGACTGCATGGCGGATATCATCAATGTATTCGGACGGGTGGAAGAGGGCTATGTCATTTCAGGCCCCGTGTGGGAATATTTCGGCAATAAAGGACGGGTAGTGTGAATATATGACGCTCCGCCGGCAAACATGTTGTACATACTATGACCCAGAGCGGTAGCCGTCTCAGCAAAACCAATAAAGACAACAGGACGCGGAAGCGTAAGCCGTGCCGCCAGCAGTTTCCGGTAAGCCTCTTCCGCATAGAGCGGATGAATCAGGCCGTGAACCGCCTGGTCCAGCAGCTCGTCTATCGTATCACCGCCCGCCTCGCCGCCCATTTCGCGGTAGAGCAGCAGTCCCAGTGCAGCTCCGCTAAGCAGCGGAGTATAGGGGTTCACCGGAATATGCTTGCCAAGCACTTTGCTGACAAAGAGGAACGAACGTTTTTTATTAATCCGGGCAGCCATTGAAAATAACGATTCCACCGGCATATGAAAGGGGTTGGATGTTTCGGTTACCGTAACCTGCAGATTTTCAACAATATTAAACGTGTGAATATTCGTTCTCGGGTAGTAAGAAGGTAAAATGCTGTTGTTCATGTAACACCCCGTATACTTGAGATCGTAGTAAAATACGTTTCGCCCAGTTCAGATGCGGCTTAATTTCGTTCATTTTGTTAAAATATTCACTTTTAAATACCCCACGGCTGCCGTCATTACTCTCCACAATACTTAACGCATCCACGTACTCCTCATGCTGAACTGTGTACAAGGCCTGGACGGGTCTAAGCTGGGAAGGATGAATGATCGTTTTGCCTATGATGCCGTTCTCTTTATCCAGAGTTACTTCACGGATCAGGCCCTCCACCGCTCTGGAGAAATAATTGTTATTCCGTCCTTTATTGCCGATTATAACAGCTCGCGCAGCTATTCTGCACCCGTACTGTACGGTATGCCGATTCTGGAGAGCGCGTCAATTATTTACCGGGAGAGCCGGCTTGACAGCCTGCAAGTCTAGAATGAGGATGTTATATCAGTGATACGATCAAGAACCCAATACGTTTCACCCGGATGAATAGAAAATATTCGTCAGCCCTACAGGCTGAACTCACTTGGGTTGAGTCCCAGCACGCTGCAGATATTCCGCACAACGGCTTTTTCGTGTTCGTCAAAATCACCGTCAGCCGCGCCGATGGCGGAGCAAACACCTACAATTACGCGGCCGATTTCCGGTTTGCCGCTAAATTTAGCGATGGACTTAAGCGCTTCCTGTTTGCCGATCTCCGGGGAGAATTCGAAATTGCTGACATAGAAGTTAAACTGGGTAATGACATCTCTCATATCAAATACCTTAAGCTCGTTACTGAGGTTCATATATCCGGCCATTTTGTTCTTCTCAGTCTCTTCAATCTTACCGTCTGCAGCAGCCACCAAGGCGCAGCCCGCGACGACCGCATTCATGAAATCTTTATTTTTAAATTTCTTAACCTGTTCAGTCAGTCCGGTTTTTGTTGTGTTCAGCCAATTTTTAAATGTGCTCATCGTATTCTCCTTCTATCATTATAAGTTATGATAACTAAAGATATTAGAGAGCCTCCCCTCCGTCGTTTCGACAGATATCTGGTGTATTCATCGACACTCCCGCCTACTCTTCTAATATAACCGATTGAAATGTAATATTCTAGTTTTCCAGATTCTCACAGAACCTTCGATAAAAACTCCCGGGTACGCTCATGAGACGGATTGCCGAACAGCTGCTCCGGAGCCCCTTCCTCTACGACAACCCCCTGCTCCATAAACAGCACACGGTCCCCTACTTCGCGGGCAAAGCCCATCTCATGAGTGACCACAACCATAGTCATCCCCTCACGGGCAAGGTCCTTCATTACGGCCAGTACTTCACCGACCATTTCCGGGTCCAGCGCCGATGTCGGCTCATCAAAAAGCATGATTTTCGGTTCCATGGCGAGTGCCCGGGCGATTGCTACCCGCTGTGACTGTCCGCCGGAGAGCGAAGCGGGGTACATCTCGGCCTTTTCGCTTAATCCTACCTTTTGCAGCAGCTCCAGCGCTTTCTGCCGCGCCTTGTCCTCCGGCCACTTACGGACCTGCATCGGTGCCAGCATAATGTTCTCGATTACCTTTTTGTGCGGAAACAGATTGAACTGCTGAAACACCATGCCAACCTCTGTGCGGATATCGTTAATCCTTGTGCTTTTGGCCATCAAGGAAGTGCCTTCAATAATTATATCGCCGTCCTGCGGCTGCTCCAGCAAATTAAGACACCGCAAAAAGGTCGATTTCCCCGAACCCGAAGGCCCGATGACCACCACAACCTCCCGGCTGTGAATATCCACGTTAATATCCGTCAGTACCCGGTGAGTTCCGAAGGATTTATGCAAATGTCTTACTGAGATAATAGGCTCCATATGGACTTACACCTTCCGTTCGATATAATTGAGCAGCTTGCTGAGGGAATAGGTTAGGATGAAATAGATCAGAGCGGCCGTCAGATACGGTTCCCAGATCCGCAAATATTGGCCTTTCATTGTGTTGCTCCAGTACATGATTTCAGGGGCAGCTACCAGCGCCAGCAGAGAGGAATCTTTGACCAGCACAATAAATTCATTACCGAACGCCGGAACCATCCGTTTGATCGCCTGCGGCAAAATAATAAAGCGCATGGCCTGCCATTTGGTCATTCCAAGCGATAAGGCCGCTTCACGCTGCCCGGGATCGATAGACTGGATACCAGCACGGAAAATTTCTGCGGAGTAAGCGGCCGAGTTCAGTGAAAGCGCCACAAACGAAGTCAGCAGCACATTAGTCGTTCCGTAAAAGGCAGGAATCACCCCAAAGTGTACAATCAGAATCTGCACATACAGCGGTGTCCCCCGGAAAAAGTTAATGTAAGAATGAAAGGGCCAGCGGAAGATGGCCTTTGGCGCCATTTTGCCGAATCCGATGCCCAGCCCCAGAATAGAGCCGAACAGAATCGAGACGATGGATACGCCGATCGTAAACAGTGTTCCTCGCAATAAAACCGGTAAATAATGAACGATGATGTCAAATCTGAAATCCATAGAACTCTTCCCTTCTCTTCTGCGTCTATCTTTCTCTATTGCTCTCTTCAAAAAAAGAAGCATGCGCAATAGCAATCATTACGCATGCTTTGTTGTTTCCCTGCCTTACTCCGCGCTCAGAAGAGTGGCCGTATCCGGCTCTTCCCCGAACCATGTTTTGTAGATTTCCGCATACTTCCCGTTCTCGATGATCGCCTTGATCGCCGGGTCGAGCTTGGCTTTCCATTCACTGCCCTTAGGATAGAGGATGCCGTAGTACTCGGAACCGAAGTTTTCCTTATCAATAATTCCGGTTAATTTCTCATTCGGATTGTTCTTGATATATTCATTCACGATGGCAATATCCGCTACAACCGCATCGGCTCCGCCGCTGTTCAGCTCCATCAGCGCCACTGCATTGCTGTCAAAGCGTTTCAGATTGGCGTTGTCGACACCCATGATTCCGCTCATCAGATCATCGGCTGTCGTAGCCCCCTGAACAGCCACCACCTTATCCTTCAGGTCCAGAGCGTTCTTGATGTCGCTGCCTTCTTTGACCATGATCATGTTCGTCGATTCAAAATAAGGGATGGAGTAGTCATAGGTTTCCTTGCGTTCATCTGTGATGGATACGGAAGAAAGACCTGCCTGATATTCCGTACCCTGCTGCACGCTTGTAAGCATCGTATCCCAGCCGGTATTGGTGACCGAGTATTTAATCCCCGCTTCTTCCATAACTGCTTTGATGAAATCAATGTCAAAGCCCTTGATGGTATCCGTATCCATATACTCCATCGGCGCGTAACTTGCGTCACTGGCGAATTTGATCATTTCACCCGCTGCACCATTGCTTGCCGCATTGTTATTCGAGCCGCAGCCCACCATCGTAAGCACGAAGCATGCAGCTAAAGCTGACATGGCCCACTTTTTTCCGATCCCCATATCCCAATCCCCCTACTGTTTTTGTAAAATACTTAAAGAGATTTTATCAGATTAAAGCAGTAGTGACAATTAACTTTTCTCAATTGTGTTAGATTATATGACATATTATCAATAGATTGTAACATTTACTGCCGTCCTCCCTGCATCTAAAAACACTCCCGGTACACAAAAAAGGCGATCTCCGCAGAGATAGCCTTATAACATCATTGCCGACCCATAGAGGCGGCTGATTTAGGGGTGAAGCCTATAGATTGTTATCCTTTAAAACGTCAGGTCCCCGTCATAGGAAGCAATCATCCGGTACAGCTCGGGACGGCGGTCGCGGAAAATCCCCCATTCAATCCGGCCAACCTCAAGGGCATCCAGATCGAATTCGCTAACCAGCACCGCCTGCTCATCCCGTCCGGCTTGGGCAACCTTGTTGCCCTGCGGGCCGGCGATGAACGAAGAGCCGTAGAAGTTAATGCTGGATTCCTCATCAGTCTCTTCACCAATCCGGTTGGAAGCCACGACGGGGATCAGGTTCGCCGCCGCATGACCCAGCATGCAGGTCTGCCAGTGGTCCTTAGAATCGATGGAGCCGTCCTGCGGCTCTGAACCGATGGCTGTCGGGTAGAACAGAATTTCCGCCCCCATCAGGCTCATCACTCTGGCCGCCTCCGGATACCACTGGTCCCAGCAGACGCCCACACCGATTTTGGCATAGCGGGTATTCCATACCTTGAAGCCGGTATCACCGGGATTGAAGTAGAACTTCTCCTCATACCCGGGACCGTCCGGAATATGACTCTTGCGGTACTTGCCCATTACGGTTCCGTCGGCATCAATAACCGCCAGTGAATTGTAGCGCGCATAGTTTTTCTTCTCATAAAAGCTGATGGGCAGCACTACTTGCAGCTCTTTGGCGATCGCCTTGAAATGATTCACGGCTTTGTTGTGCTCAAGCTCAGTAGCATACGCGTAATAATCGGACTTTTCCTTCTGGCAGAAATACGGTGTTTCGAACAGCTCCTGCAGCAAAATAATCTGCGCTCCCTGTGACGCCGCCTCTCTAACCAGGACTTCAGCCTTGCGGATATTCTCATCAATGTCGCCGGAACAGCTCATTTGTGTTGCGGCTACCTTTACTTTTCTCACGTTGTTAGTCCTCCTTGCCAAAATTCATTTATTTCCTTGCCGGCATCTGCTGGGTAGTGCAGTGCACATTGCCGCCCTCACCAATCACGGCCATACCGTTCACCGTGCGGATTCTGCGGTCAGGGAACAGCCCGGCCAGCTGCTGCTCGGCCAGCTTATCTGTCTCAGCAGCCGTACCGCCGAATACCGGCAGGATGATGCCGCCATTGACAAAGTAAAAATTCAGGTAGCTGAGCGTCAGGCGGCTGTCCTCATAATCAACCCGCGGAGGCTGGGCGATCCGGATAATCTCCAGCTTCCGGCCCTTAGCATCCACTGCACTCTCCAGAATACGCAGATTCTCCCGGGTGATCTCATAATTCTCGTCCTGCGGATCCTCACATACCTGGATAATTACTTTGCCCAGTGCGGCAAAACAAGCAATATTATCGACATGTCCGTCCGTCTCATCGCCGCTGAGACCGCGTTTCAGCCAGATGATCGACTCTGCACCGGTGAATTTGCGCACATAGTCCTCAATCTCTTCGCGGCTAAGCTCGGGATTGCGGTTGGTATTAAGCAGGCACTCTTCCGTGGTAATCAGTGTTCCTTCACCATCGGTGTGGATCGAGCCTCCCTCCATGACGAGCGGTGCATCAAACCGTTCAACCTGCAGCTGCTCCAGAATCTGCGGGGCCACCTCATCATCGAGGTCCCAAGGCATATATTTGCCTCCCCAGGCATTGAACTTCCAGTTCACACCGGCGAGCTTCCCATCCCTGGCCGCAACAAACGTCGGCCCGTTATCACGCAGCCAGGCATCATTATGCCGGATCGGCAAAAGCGTTACATTGGCTCCAAGGCCCATAGCCTCCACCACTGCCAGTTCTTCAGGATTTACTATAACTGTTACTGGCTCAAACTCGGCAATCGCCTGTATAATCTCAGTATAGCCTTCGCTTACAGCTTTATAGTTATCCGGAAATACCATCGACGCCTGCACCGGCCAGGAGATGAAGGTCCGTTCATGCTTGTCCCATTCCGCGGGCATTGTATAGTTCAATTCTTTAGGATACATTCGTTAGCTACCTCTACTGGTTAAATTTGGAGCGGATTATCACTACTAAAAAGCTCCTTACCCATCATACAATAAACTGGTGACACGCTCAATTGCTAGAAAACAGCATGTTCACATATAAGACGTATCTCTAATATTGACCATCGTTAGATTTTGTATAATACTGGAAGATGTACAATTATAATTACCGGACCTACAGCGTGAAAGGTGGTCATGACTTGGAACCTGCATCAACGATCCTAACAGAGCTCGAAGATTACATGAAAAGAGAAGCTTTGACGATTTCAAAATTTGCCGCGCGCTCGGGAATGAATTCCGGTACACTCAGCAATGTGATCCAGGGACATCGCCCGATTGCAATGCAGCAGCTTGACCGAATTACCACAGCCATGGACCTGCCTGAGGGCTATTTTTATGAACTGTATGTCGATAATTACATTATTAACGGCGCGCCTGACTGGCGGCGGATCGGACCTCTCCTCCAGCGGTGCGCAGAACTGAATAAACTCGGCTGCATCCACCGTGTAGTCCAGCACATTATGGACAAGCTGATTTACTCCCCCATGCTGTTTGATACGGCCGAAGAGCTGTTCACACAGGGCAGCCATGCCGCCGCTGCACTGATATACGAAAGTGTCGCAGAAGGTGAACGTTTCCAACATTCCGAACGGCTTGCCCTCTGCCGTTATAGATTGTTTACAATCGGGCTAAGTGAGAGCCAGGATGCGAACCTGCATGCCGCCAATCAATTCGAACCCTATGTAGAACGCCTGGACGAAGCCGATCAGCTTGATGCGCTTAAGCATCTGGCCGACGTATTTGCTTCCATGCACCGCTGGGAGAAGGTTGATGAGCTAGCCGAGCTTTTAGGCCAAAAAGCCAGCCTGCAGTACAAGCAAAAGACAAAAAAAGAAAGCACCCAGAAGCAGCCTGCACGACCGCTTATTTACTATATATTGTATGCACATTTATTACGCTCACTGGTTTCCGATGAACTCGGCAATTATGAAAACGCTCTGTATCATGCTTCCTTATACTCCGATATGAGCTGGGTAAATACTCCATACAGCCAAGAAGAACAGCGGGTTATGGAGCAGTTTCAGGAATGGGCGGCGGCCAATATGTATTTGTACCGCTTAATGGCCGGTCAAGTAGAGGTGCTGCCTGAATATATACATTATGTTGAAACCAAGGAAGACGAGATCTTCCCGGCCTTATTTAAAATTATGCAGGCTGCTAACCGTTACGGATTCAATGTCGATGACATTCTTGAGCGCTTTAAGGATCATTTGTCCTACAGAGAACAGCACAGCCGCCTTGGTAAATTCAATCAGCAATTAACGGGTGACCGGTATACCCGTTTTCTGACCGAGTTAGCGATTTACCATTTTAGTCGAAATAAATTCGAATTTGGCTTCCAATACTTACTAGAGAGTTTGGAATCATCTGTTACTATAAGAAATGACACCAACATTGTTAAATGTGTGGGGTTGTTCGAGAAACACCGGGTATCTGCATCCCCGGAAGTCATTCAGAGGTACACAAATTCCATTAGCGAGGTGCAAAAGATCAATGAAGAGAAAGATGGCTTTATTACTGTCAGTAGCTAGTATTGTGCTTCTCCTTGCCGTACCTGCGTATGCCAGCAGCAGCGATTCAATTCAAGCTAATGTATTTCAGCCTATGACCCATGGTGCCGGAGGTTAAGAGTTTTCCGCAGTCTTTTAGCAACTACAGGTAGGATAACAATAAAACAGAAGGGGCTGTCCCAAAAATAGATTTTCTACGAGCGGAGACAGACCCTTTCTTTTTCAAAACCGTAAAAATGTCAACAGAGCCGCGATTCTCCTGTTATTGGAGGATTGCGGCTCTGCGTTTTTGGTCCTATGTAGCTTGCTTCAGTAGATTGTGGGCAAGGGAAGGCCACCCGACTTCAAGCGTTTGTGGAAAAGCGGTAGCGGTCGCCTTTGTGTCCGGATTTTCACCGCTAAGGGAAATAAATAAAATCTGGACACAATAGCGATTGTAAAAACGGTCCGTTCGCATAGCGTCCTCACGAAGATTAAAG
>CAKMKL010000177.1 GCA_927443375.1 uncultured Paenibacillus sp.
GCCGGTGAACAGGCACTCACTGTTGAAGAGTACAGCAAAATTAGTTCCGCTGACGGGAAGTATCTGGTCAACGATGCGGTGGAGCAGTTCCCGTATCAGCGTTATGAGATCAGAGTGGATGAATCCGTAAAAGCGGGAGACCGTGTGGACCTTGAATGGAAGGGCAACTCTCTGCCGGGCCGGAAGGTTAGTCTGTATGCCTGGAGCCCTGTGCTGCAAAACTGGGCCCTGCTGGATCACCGGATTGCCGGTATGAAAGACTTTGAACTGAAAGCTACAGTAGCCGCCGGAGAATATGCCGAAGGCGGCAAGATTGCCGTTATGGTGCAGGATGAGATCTCTGCTGCGCCGGCAGCAACGGTTACTCAGGACACGTATGATTTCTCCTTTGTATGGATGTCCGATACCCAATATTATTCGCAAAGCTACCCTTACATTTACCGTAAAAATGTACAGTGGATTGCTGACAACAAAGACAGCCTGAACCTTAAATATGTCATTCATACCGGAGATGTGGTTGATAAATCATATCAGGAATATGAATGGAAAGAAGCCGACATGGACATGAAGGTGCTGGAGGATGCAGGAATTCCTTACGGCGTGCTTGCGGGCAATCATGATGTTGGCCACCAGAACGGCGATTATACGAAATTCTGGGAGTATTTTGGCGAATGGCGTTTCAAGAACCTCCCTATCTATGGGGGTTCCTACGACAATAACCGCGGGCACTATGATCTCGTATCTGCGAACGGCAATGATTTCATTATTGTTTATATGGGCTGGGGACTGGCTGATCAGGAAATTAAATGGATGAACGAGGTAGTTGCCCGTTATCCTGAGCGCAAGGCGATTCTGTGCCTGCATGAATACATGCTCGTATCCAACAACCGCGCACCAATCGCCGATAAGATTTTTGAAGAGGTCGTGAAGCCGAATAAGAACGTATTTGCAGCGTTGTCCGGACACTATCATGATGCAGAGCTAAAAGTAGATCAGCTGGATGACAATGGCGACGGCGTTGCCGACCGCAATGTGTATCAAATGCTGGCTGATTACCAGGGGGCTGCGGAAGGCGGTCTTGGATATATCCGGCTGCTTCAGTTCGATATAGCCAATAATCAGCTGCATGTGAAGACCTACTCTCCGTACCTGAATGATTATAACTATTATGATAGGGATCAATATCCAGGCAAAGATGAGTTTACGCTTGATCTGGATCTGCAGCCGGTGACCAAACGTGTGGCGACTGACTATATCGGCGTGAAGGTGTACAGTGACCAGGAGATTGCCGCGAAGGCTGGAGTAGCCAGCGGTTCGGAAGTGAAGGCAACCTGGAGCAAGCTGAAGCCGGATAGCTATTATCAGTGGTATATCAAGGTGGAAGACGAGAATACAGGCAGTGTGCTGTCTGATATCTGGGGGTTCTACACTGGAAAAGAGGACGTAACACCAACACCGACTCCAACGCCAACCCCAGTACCGGAGGTAACGCCGTCACCGACACCGGTGGTAACACCGGGTCCAAATGTTTCAATTCCGGGTTCGGGCTCTGCACCGTCGGCTTCAGCATCACCAAGCCCGACAGCCAGCGCTGCAGCGGATAAAGGGAGCATCCTGCTGGATAAAGGCAGCGATGGCAGCTACAACGCAAGCCTGGCCGATTTCCGCAAGGCGATTCAGGAATCAGCCAATGCAGCGGTACAAATTCGATTAAACGATGGAGCAGCAGGCCAGGCGGCTATTCATCTGGTGCTAGATGCTGCAGGGGTGAAGCAGGCCACAGACAACGGGAAGGCATTGAAGATTGTCGGCTCCGGATTCCAGCTGACCGTTCCGGCTTCATCGCTGCCGGAAATTCCGGCAGGCAGCGATCAGCTGCAGCTGATTATTAATACTGCGCTGACATCACAGATTGAGCAGGCAATCCAGACAAGCAGCAGTTCCGCTAACGGGATGAGCCAGCCGAAGGCAGCCGTCACTGTGGAGCTCAGGGCATCCGGCGAAGGCAAGGAAACAACGGTTCACCAGCTCAAGGGAAAAGTCACTGTTACCTTGACGCTTATGCCAGCTCAGCTTGCGGCTGTCAATCAGGATTATGCCGGTGTTTATTATATTGACGGAAGCCGCCTACAGTATATGGGCGGGGTATTCCAGAATAACACCGTAAGCTTTACGACCGATCACTTCTCAACTTATGCGGTAATGGAATACCGCAAGCTCTTCAGCGATGTAAGCGGAAACTGGGCAGAAAGCTTTATTACAAAGCTGGCTGCCAAGCACATGATCATGGGCGTGGATGAGAATCACTTTGGGCCGCTGACGAATGTAACGCGTGCGGACTTCGCTGTGCTGGCCATGCGTGTTATGGGACTGGAAGGTACAGCCCTCACTGCGGGGGCTAGTGCTTTTGCCGATGTGCAGGAAGGAGCATATTATGCCCAAGCTGTAGCGAAGATGTCAGAGCTTGGAATTATGGAAGGCAACGGAGGCAGCTTCCGTCCAAAGGACACGATAACACGCGAAGAAGCGGCACTTGTGATGAGCAGACTGCTGCAATATAAGAACGGTGACCCATCCCGGGACACTGCCGCTGCAGGTGTGAAATTCGCAGATGCGGGCAGCATCTCCTCATGGGCAAAGGATGCGGTGGCCGAACTGCAGGCCAAGGGCCTAATCAATGGCAAGAACGGCAACCGGTTTGATCCGCAGGGTAAGATTACGCGGGCGGAAACCGCGAAGCTGGTGTACAGCATATTAGGAAATTAAGCTTAGGGTTTAAGCAGGCCGGAGGGGACTCCGGTCTGCTTTTTGCCGTCTGTATGCTGGGATTTTGCCGTTTCGTCAGGTTTAGAAGGTTTGTCCGGCGGCTAAACAACGGTATACTAGCATTAGAATGCGAACAGTCTATGGAAATGAACTCCTGAAAAAGAAGGTGAACCGCCGATGAATAAAAAAGTACTGGTTGTTGATGACGAACAGAGCATTTCCAGTGCAATTGCCTATGCGCTGCGGCGTGAAGGCTATGAGGTGGAAACGGCCGGTGACGGGGAGGAGGCGCTTTCCAAGGTGCTGACCTTCCATCCGAATGTGCTGGTGCTGGACGTGATGATGCCGAAGCTGAGCGGCTATGATGTATGCCGCCGGCTGGAGAACCGGG
>CAKMKL010000178.1 GCA_927443375.1 uncultured Paenibacillus sp.
TTTACTGTGGATGGGCTCGCTCAAATTCACTTCCGTTGCCAGCTCAACGATGATAATGGCGCTCATCCGGGAAGACATCATAGCTGTGCCGGTGCCGTTCAGTAACGGTCAGTGGTGTATGCAGCGTCATCCAGTAAATCAGATTGGATAGCTGGCATAACCCCCCTCCCGTTCCGGAACGGAAACCTCCGGAATAGAGAACCATTCCGTCCAGATAGCCTTTGCGGCGGGTCGGCTTGCCGATGCTTCGCCAATAGGAGAAGGTCTCGCCGGGGCGGATCAGCAGTCCATCCAGTTTCCCTGCGGCCAGCCTCAGGTTCGTGATTTTATTATACTGGAGCTGCATATCTACATTCCGTAAGCTGCGCAGCAGCGGTGTGGCATGACTGACTGCCTTATAGTCCAAAGGGTTAGCCATACGAACCTTAGCCTTCTTACCAGGCCGGGTCAGCCATTGCAGGTATCTTTTCCAGGTAAAATACCGCTTGCCGGCAAACAGCCTCAGCCGGGAACGGCGGATTGGCTTCATCGCGGTTTTCACTGGATTCATTGGAACATAATAGCATCGGCAGGACGCAGTGCAGCAAATCTTCCGCCGAGCACTCCATTGTGATGTCTCACAATCTCTTCACCGCTTAGTTTTCCATTGTCGAAGGTACTGTGGGCATCCTGGACCAGTATATTGTTGTAACCCATACGGTTGGCACGCCGGCACGTAGTATCCAGACAGAACTCCGTCTGCATCCCGCAGATCACAAGATCTGTAATTCCTTGACGCTGGAGCTCTTCATGCAGCCGGGTCAGGTGAAACGCATCCCAGGTCGGTTTCTCCACGATTGTCTCCCCTTCACGGGGCTTTACAAGGCTGCTGATCTCCCAGGTCGGCAATCCTCTGGTATACTCCTCATCTTCCGTATGCTGAATATACACAACCGGAATGTTTGCGGATCGCGCTTTATCGAGCAGAGATACAATCCGGTTCATTACATTGTCCACGTCATACAGCTTCATATCCGGGTAAGAAAACATCGCCTCTTGAACATCAATAATCAGCAGTGCGGTTGACATTGATAACTCCTCCTTGGCTCTTCGATACTGCTTTACTATTTATACTGACATAGATTATATCAGACCAAGAGACCCAAAAGATCTGCAACAGGTGAAATTTCTGGATACGCTTGAATCAGGTAGCCTCTTTTAGCCCACGGTTATAAGTGGTTCTGACAGCAGCACGCTGCCATTCTCCAGCACATATTACCCCACAAGGTCAGTGTCTTCAGTCCATAGGAAGATTTCACGGCCGGAATTCGCACCATCCATTGTGATGACAAATGATCATTCCGTTATTCCCGTAGTATAGCTTTTCACCGGGTAGTACAGTAAAAAAAAGGGCATCCCAAACACCATCAAATGGTGCTAAGATACCCCTGTGCTTCCTGCAGTTATTTACCCCGCTTGTTATGCCAGATCAGCGCATGCAGCTGCGGCAGCACCCGTGCGCGGTTCATCTCCGGATCAGCGATCACAAGGCTGAACAGCCATTCCAGCCGTCCTAAGAGACGTGCCGAGATGTCCCCCGGTTCAGTCACATCCTCGTTCCCGGGCTGCAGGTACAGAGGAACTCCGGGATAGCGCTGATGCACGCTTTTGGCATAGGCATAGTCTTGTTCGTCAAACACCACGACCTTCAGGCTGTGTGCAGCCTTACCTTGCTCCTTCAGCTTAATCATGATGCTGTCCATTATCGCCCAGTCCGTCTTCATCCCCGAGCTTGGCGGTTTGGGGCTGATCGTCAGTGTATCGATCTCATAGAACCAGTCCTGCCAGCGGCTGCCCTGTGTTTCGATAGCGGCCTGAATGCCGCGCTCATGCAGCAGAGCTACTAATTCCGCCATACTGCTGCCGAGCAGGGCTGGATTCCCGCCGGAAATGGTTACTGAGTCAAAGTTCGTGCCGGCCAGCGCAAGAAGTTCATTCATAATCTCCTCTGGCTCCATCATCCGTACAATATCCTTGGCAGAACCATCCCAGGTAAAGGCGGAGTCACACCAGCTGCAGCGGTAATCACAGCCGTAGGTGCGGACAAACATTGTTTTGACACCGATCACGGCACCTTCCCCTTGAATCGTCGGGCCGAAGATTTCAATTACAGGTATTTTACTCACAGTCACAGCCCCCGTGCAGGCGGTAGGCAGGTCCATCCTCCGGAATATCTGCAGCCATTACCTCTGCCCAGGAGGTAGGTGTCTCCCACAGCTTGACTGAATACAGCGGCAACGACGCCTGTTTCAATTGATAGGCCACATAGGCAGACATATTCTCTGCAGTTGTACGGAATCCGAGCAGCGCCACTTTAGAACCCGAATTCTGAAGAGCTTCCAGCACAGGTTCATTACCCATCGCCAGAAAAGCATGATCCAGACGGTCTACCAGAGTTTGCTGCACAATAGCCTTAATATCGCTAAAATCCACAACAAAGCCTTCATCAGAGTGCCCTGGTTCTGTTGAAGGTTTTCCTTTTAACACGACTTCAAGCTTATAGGTATGGCCATGCAGGTTGCTGCATTTTCCTTTGTGTCCGACCAGCTGATGCGCGGAATCAAAGGTGAATATTTTGCAGACCGATACTTCTCCCAGCATTATAGACCACCTTTCGTTTGTTCCGCCATGTATTGCTCAAGGCCGCGCTGACGCAGCAGACACGCCGGGCAGGTTCCGCAGCCGCTGCCCACGATGCCGTTATAGCAAGTCAACGTGTGCTCACGAATATAGTCAAAGTGACCCAGTTCATCGGCCAGCTTCCAGGTTTCCTTTTTATCGAGCCACATCAGCGGCGTATGGATAACGAATTCATAGTCCATCGACAGATTGAGTGTCACATTCAGGGACTTCACGAACACATCCCGGCAGTCGGGATACCCGCTGAAGTCCGTCTGGCATACTCCGGTGATGATGTTGGCATAGCCCAGCTGTTTGGCCAGAATCGAGGCAAAGGACAGGAACAACAGATTACGACCATCCACGAACGTACTTGGCAGTTCCCCATCTTCTCCGGCTTCAATCTCGATGTCATTCCGTGTTAAGGCGTTAGGTGCCAGCTGATTGAGCAGTCCCAGATCCAGAATATGCTGCTTCACACCAAATTTTGCAGCAATCTCTTTGGCAACTTCAATCTCGGCTGCATGCCGCTGATTATAGTTAAAAGTAACTACATGAACCTCTTCGAAGTGCTTTATCGCCCATACGAGGCAGGTGGTGCTGTCTTGTCCGCCGCTGAATACAACGAGTGCTTTTTTATTCATTATCACTTCCCCTTTCCACTACTGCTCTGGGCCTTAGCGATTATCAACTTTCTCCGGATACATATCATGATTCATCAGCCGGTGCTCGGCCATCGCTTCATACTTGGTTCCCGGACGTCCCCAGTTGCAGTAAGGATCAATCGAAATGCCGCCGCGCGGTGTGAACTTGCCCCACACTTCAATATAACGCGGATTCATCAAGGAGATCAGATCATTCATAATAATGTTGACACAATCTTCATGAAAATCACCATGATTACGGAAGCTGAACAAATAGAGCTTCAGCGATTTGGATTCAACCATTTTAATATCCGGAAAGTAAGAGATGTACATTACGCCAAAATCCGGCTGTCCGGTAACAGGACACAGACTGGTGAACTCCGGACAATTGAATTTCACGAAATAATCACGGCCGGGATGCTTGTTATCGAAGCTTTCCAGGATTTCGGGAGCATACCCGAATTTATATTGTGTTCCTTGGTTGCCAAGCAGGGTAACTTCCTGCATTTCCTCTTTCATTCTGCCTTCTGACATGACAAAAAACCCCTCTCTTTTCCTGCGGCTTCCGCCGGTTTCGGAAAGAAGAACGAGATTTCGAAAACTTGGCTCTACTAAGAAGACAAGCCTGAAGGACACCAGAATTCGGCACTCACTAGCCGTCTGGCGGTCAGGCGTTGTCTTATTGACGCATGGCATAACATGATAAGTATACACTGCAGATATGCTCAAAGCGGCCTTAGTTTTTTATAGAGGGAGTTTGCGAACCTCTCCTGCGGTATATACGCAGAATTCTTCTTATACTTATACTAGCGTCTTGAACTATATCATGTTTCGCAGATCGTTGGCAACCCTTAAAGATGATCCAAAATTAGCGAGCACAGCATACCCAGCGCGGCCAGAAATCCGGTCAGCGGGCCTCCCTCCTCATAGGCCTCCGGCATCATGCTGGAGGATACCATGGATATGATTCCGCCCCCGGCGAAAGAAGCAATAATCGCCGTTGTATATCCGTTGGCATGATCCATAAAGCTATAGCCTGCACCCGAGGCGATCGTTGAAATAACAAGTACGCCAAGCCAGAGCAGCATCACCTTAGTTTTGCTGTAGCCATCCTTTTTCAGCCCCGCCGTACTGGAGAGCCCTTCGGGAATATTACTGATAAAAATAGCAATAACTAACAGCAGGCTAACCCCTTGGCCTGAGATCAGGCTGCCCCCGATCATGATGGACTCAGGAATCGCATCCATCACCGTACCGGCAAAAATCGCCAGCCCGCTGCTGTTTCCCTTCGAGCTGCCAGCATCTCGAACAGACCGTTTGCGTCCGGATCCGCCTTTTCGCGAGATGTACCAGTCGAATAAGGTGAATACCAGAGCACCGGCTGTAAATCCGATAATGGTCGGGAGAAGCCCGCCTTCATTGGCGGAATCGTCCAGCAGCTCATAAGCTGCGGCTCCGATTAACACTCCTGTTCCGAACGCCATAACAAAGCCAATAAGCTTTGTCCGGATAGGCAGAAACAGCGCCATTAGCGCACCAATTAGTACAGCAGATCCGGAAACCGCTCCCCATAGGACAGCATTTAACATCAGCTTCACCTTCTCCAGTCAGTTTGGATTGCACAGAATGCGCATAGTAGTATTGTACACTCCTAAAGAAGCAGGCAAACAGTTGCTGGCGTGTTCTTCCTCCTGCTTTGGTGAATGTTCAGTGAGTTTCCGTAAAAAAATCATGCAATTAATAATTAATGTAATTAAACAAAGGCTTCATCGGTTATCGCCAAAGCTGTCCGATCAAGCTAATTTTACAATATGGATTCAATTTCAATGAAAGGGGTAACTTAAAAATTATAATCTCCAATAACAAGGATGGGATCAGCCAATGGAACAAAACGTGCAGAAGCTTAAGGAATGGCTTACCTCAGAAGTAAATGAAACGATTGTAATTACAAAAGAGGAGCTTAATGATGTGGATACGGTCCATTTCAGTTTAGAGATCG
>CAKMKL010000179.1 GCA_927443375.1 uncultured Paenibacillus sp.
AAGGCGGAAGGCAGAAACCGTGTAACGCTGTTTGAATAATTATATTTGATGTAACCCTCCGGTGCTCCCCCATCCGGAGGGTTTTGCTGTGTCTTCATGGGTAAAATCCCCGGGTATTGCAGATACTTTGCTAAAAAGACCGGGAGGCTGTGTTAATGAAGCAGGGGGAAAAGGGTTTATCGGTATGGCAGCTTACAATGCTGGCGCTTGGAACGGTAGTGGGTGGCTCGTTTTTTCTCGGGTCCTCGGTAGCCATTCATGCAGCCGGACCTTCTGTCCTGCTGTCTTATGTGATCGGCGGCATTCTGGTCTATTTTATTCTGTCAGCATTATCGGAGATGACGGTTGCCAATCCGGTTGCCGGATCATTCCGCACCTACACTGAGCAGGCTTTTGGCAAGGGAGCGGGGTTCACCGTAGGCTGGGTATACTGGACAGGACTGGTGCTGGCAATGTCCAGTGAAGCTACAGCGGTTTCAATTCTGCTGCGCAGCTGGTTCCCCCTGTTGCCTTTGGGGCTGTTAGGATCGGGAATTATTATCGGCGTAACTTTACTGAATCTATTGGGGGCAGAGCGGCTCAGCAAGCTGGAGAGCGGTCTGGCTGCCTTTAAGCTGCTGGCCATCGCAGCCTTTATCCTCATTGCAGTCTGTATCGCAATCGGGATAGGGACAAGGGGGGCGGGGGCAGTCGGCACACAGGTTCTGCGCAGCCAAAGCTGGATGCCTGGCGGGATGGCCGGTATTGCCGGAAGCATGCTGATGGTCATGTTCACCTATGCCGGCTTCGAAGTGCTCGGACTCGCTGCCTCAGAAGCAGGCAACCCGGGTGTGACCATCCCCAAAGCGATCCGCTATACCCTCTTGCTGCTGGTAGGGCTATATATCGCGGCCATGACGGCTTTGTTCCTCCTGCTGCCTACTGCAGCCGTATCTGAACAAATCAGCCCGTTTGTGACCGCGCTGAGCCGCTACGGCCTGGGCTGGACGGGTACGGTGATGAACATTGTTCTGGTGTCGGCAATTCTTTCGACGATGCTTGCCTCCGTTTTTGGCCTCGGCCGGATGCTCCGCTCACTCGCGGAGGAAGGACACACTCCGGCCTGGATGCGGGACCGCACCGATATCCCTTACCGGGGGATCCTCATTTCCGGCGGAGCCATGTTAGCCGGTCTTGGTCTTGGCATGCTGCTGCCGCAAGGGGTATACCTGTTTCTGGTCAGCTCCGGCGGCTTCTCGCTGCTGTTCTCCTATCTCATTATTATGGCGAGCCATTACCGGCTGCGTAAACGGCAGGGCAGCCCGCTTACCCAGCGGCAAGGCTTGCGCGGTTATCCGTACACATCATGGATTGCCATGGTCAGCCTGCTCGCTATTCTGGCAAGCATGCCGCTGATTCCGGGACAGGGCGGCGGACTGGCTGCCGGAGTAATGTTTGTTCTGCTTTTTTCGGGAATATATGCCGTAGGTTCGCTCAGGAAGGCAAGAGAACCGGAAAAACTTCGAAAGCCACCGCTTCGCATGCCTGCAAGGAGAGCGCAGATGGAAGCCTCGGAAGCGCTGGAAGGGAAGAAGAACCGTGAATGATAAGGGAAGGGGCATTCGGTTAGCAGATATTTCTGCTTACAGGAATCCCCTTTTTTTGCATTCACTGCTTCTATAGTCTGAAAGATCTGCCTGCCGAATAGGTATAGGTAATGCGTTATTCTGCAGAGAATCCAAACCTGAGTTAAAGGGGGAGCTACTATGCATCCCGCTACAATTTATTCTGCAACTGCCGATCCCCACACCTTCATGACCTTTAGGGCGCTTGTTGAGGCGATCATTCCCGGTTCACCGGTGTCTTGCGTTGGCGGGGCAGTGCAAGCGGCAGGAGCCGCTGATTTGTGTATTCATGAGTATATGATCTGGGAGCTGGACCATAGTCTGTCGCTTGTGCTGGGATTTTATTTGACAAATGTACCACTATCCTGTTCCACCGCCAGACTGCTCGATGCCGGAGCGGTTCAGTTCGCTGCCTCTGGACAGATGCGGTATGCACCAAATCACATGCTATGGGGAAGCAGCCCCTTCGCTTCGCTTTGTCCGGATGACCGGATTCGTGTGCTCGCGATGCTGGAACAATTGAATGTCGATCTCGGGACCTTACCGCCTCCCTACCGGGACGATGGAGGGTTTTTGCGCTTTATGATTGATTTTCTCAACAGGCAAACGATGTTTGGGAATTATTCGGAATGGTCAGCCTACGGGACGACCCGGCTTCAAGCACCGACTGAACGCAGGCTGGAATCTTTCCCGGTCAGCTGGAGGCAGGTAGGTTATCCAGGGGTTGTTCCAGGCTATCGTGCTCTCCGTGGCAATTTGTTGACCATCGAGCGTAAGGGAGGGGAATCCACTATTGTATGATACGGATGCAATGTTCGATGCCGACATAATCGTTATCGGGTCCGGCGGCGGCGGCGCCGTTGCAGCGAAGGAGCTTGGGGAAGCAGGTTTGAAAGTACTGGTACTGGAAGCAGGCCCCTGGTACGGAAATAAACAATGGGCGAATCCGAACAATGAGCGGGGCGGAGAGTGGAGCTCCGATTATAGGGATTTGGATGTAGGGATATACAAGAAGATATTTAATGCCTATGAAAACAATATGAACGATGTGGTGTCGGGCGTATTCCGTTTTGGGCCTGCCGACCGCCGCCGTACGCCCTGGCACCGGGTCATGCGCCAAAAAGGGGATATCTGGCAGCTGTCCGGCGTAGGAGGGACGACCCAACATTATTGGAGTCAATCGCCGCGCGCTTTTCCGGCTGCAGTGGATAATATTTGGCCGATCAGCTACCGGGAGCTGATGCCCTATTATGAGAAAGCGGAAGCCACACTGCCCGTCCAGTTTGCACCAACCACGCCGAAAGAAGAGCTTTTTTACTATGGTGCCAAAAAAGCAGGCTGGCCGCTGATTCCGACGCTGAATGTTACGACTCCGGGATACCGCCCGAATCCGAACGCCATTCTGCCGACCAACGAACATCTAATGGATCCGAATTACCCGCTCGAGCAATTATCCGATATGGAAGGCTGCACTCTGAAGGGAAACTGTGTCAACGGATGCACAGCCGGTCCCTCGGTAGACAAAATCGCCAAACGAAGTACCCTTGTCAGCTACATTCCACTCGCCCTAAAAACCGGAAATGTCGCGGTCCGGCCTAACTCCTTCGTGACCAAAATCTTAACGGCTCATGATCCTAAAGAGGGCCTGCGTGCGGTCGGCGTACAGTTTCGGGATACATGGACGGGAGAAACCGGTGAGTTAACGGCCAGAACGGTGATCATGGCGGCCGGCTGCATCGAAACTCCGCGTCTCTGGCTGAATTCAGGGCTGCCCTATAACGAATGGGTGGGAAGAGGATTAACCAATCACTGCTTTGACTGGGTTGCAGGTGTATTTGATGAAAAGGATCTAATGAGCATTATGGGCCTGCCCGCTGTCTATCCGTATGCCGGACATACTTCGGGAGCCCGGGTTGATATTCCGGGAACCGGAATATTTCAAGTCTCTTGCCTAAGCCCAGGTCTAATGTCCTTCTTGACCTATGGGTTCAGTGAAGCGGGATATGACGCTCTTAATCCGCCGGAGCCGGGAGCGCCGTGGGATATTCATGGCCGTGTCGTCGGTCCTCAGCTAAAAGAACTGATGATGAACTATAGCCGGACAATGAGCATGCTGCTCCTGACGGATGATGAAACGCTCTACCGCAACAGAGTTGAAGTCGATCCGCTGCTCAAAGACGAGAACGGACCCATACCGGTCATTCATTATACACCTAGTGCAAAGACGCTCAAAAAGCGTGATCAACTGGCGAGATACGCTTCAGAAACGCTGAAGCAGGCTGGTGCCAGAAAGATTATCCGTTCAGATACCCCTTTTGGCTTCATGCTCCATCTTGAAAGCACGATGCGGATGGGATATGTCACCGATACGAACTGTGAGGCTTATCAGGTGGGGCGGTTGTTTATTGCCGACAACAGTGTGCACTTTAACGGAATTGGTGGTCCGAATCCGACGCTCACGACACAGGCGCTTGCTACCCGGACAGCTGAAAAGATCGTCACTAAGTATTTCAGCTAACCACCCATGGCGGTGGCATAATACAGAACAGCTCCTGATAAAGCGATAATCAGCAAAAAGGCGGCTGCTTTTCCGAGCACCTTCATTCTCTTGCACCTCCTTTCCTTACGTATTTTTTATGCATGGAGTATGTGCATCGGCAGGGAAAATATACCTTGATGGAGCTCCCGGCAAGGGACTATTTCTGAAAGCTTTGGAAAAAAGCTTAAGGAATAGTCCTTTTTTGCCGCAAACTTATGGTATTTTGTTCCGAATAATCCAATAAAGGATGGGGAAGGTTAAGTTTTGATAGGAGGGGCATATGAAAACGAAGAAAAGAGTAGCTGATCCTTTCGGAAAAAAACTGAAAGAATTAGATAAAACAATCGAGTTGAAGATATCCAGCGAGCTGGATGAAAATGAGACAACCCTCACTCAATTATTTGCCAATTGCTCCGATCTGGTCGTGCGCAAACTTCATATGCTTGGCTCCATTCGCGGTATGGTGGTTTATCTGAATGTCCTAGTTGATGATCAACTTTGGGATGGCGGTTTCTTGGAGCCTTTGATGCAGCCGGAGGCCGTATCTATTGACAACCCCCGTGAGCTCTATGAAATACTGAATTTCAAATTGGCTTCCATCGTACAACCCCGTATCGCCACGAACATGAATGAAATCGTTCAATGTATCGTTAGGGGAGAAGTCGTTTTATTCGCCCAGTCCTCCTCAGAGGCATTCACCTTTGGGCTCAAAGACAAGCTGCATCGCCAGTTGGAGGAACCGGCAACGGAGGCAGTCATTCGCGGTCCGCGGTACGGTTTTATCGAGAAGCTCGACATTAATCTGGCTCTCATTCGCCATCGGCTCCGGACTCCCCGTCTAAAGACGGAGAAGTTCTGTGTAGGAAAACTTTCCCAGACCGACGTGATGATTGTATATATTGAAAATCTAGCAGAACAAAGTGTAGTTGAAGAGGTGAAAAAAAGGATATTCGGCATCGATATGGACAGTGTGCTGGAATCCGGTTATATCGAGGAATTGATTAATGACCATCCCTATTCACCCTTTCCCCTGATGCAGGCGACGCAGCGGCCCGATTTGGTTTCAGGTTCGCTGATCGAAGGTAAAATAGCAGTCCTCATTAACGGTTCGCCGATGGTGCTCGTTCTCCCGATCACCTTCTGGTTTGGGTTTCAGACTGCCGAAGACTATTATACCAATTTCATCTACGTTACAATGCTGCGCTGGCTCAGGTATCTATTCGCCTTTTTAGCGATGTCGCTCCCTGCCTTATTTATTGCGGTTACGACCTTTCATCAGGAAATGATCCCTACCAGCTTGGCCCTTAGTCTTGCAGCGGCCCGTGAGGTGGTCCCCTTTCCGGCAATCGTGGAAGGATTGATCATGGAAATTACCTTTGAGGCGCTGCGCGAAGCAGGAATCCGCCTTCCCCGTCCAGTAGGCCAGACGATCAGCATTGTGGGCGCACTTGTCATTGGACAGGCTGCCGTTCAGGCAGGTATTATTTCCGCTCCCCAGATCATCGTCGTATCTGTTACAGGGATTGCTTCCTTTCTCATCCCGAACCCGGGCATGAGCCAGGCGATCAGTATTATACGTTTTCCGCTTATGCTTCTCGCTGCAAGCTTCGGCCTGTATGGCGTTGGGATTGGCTTGATTTGCGTCTTGATCCATCTGGTAACTCTGAAATCCTTCGGTGTTCCCTATATGACACCAATTGCACCGTTTAACCCCACAGGACTATCGGATACTTTGATCCGTGCCCCATGGCGGGTAATGCGGAGGCGTCAACAGCAAACACAGCGAAGAATGGAGTGAAAGGAGCAAATGACCAGAATACTCCGGACATTCAGGTTCCTGGTTATTTTCGTTATTCTCGGATTGACGACCGGCTGCTGGGACCGCAATGAAATGGACGATCTCGCTTTGGTCATGGCAAGCGGAATTGATCTTACGGATGACGGACAGCTCGAAATCACCCTGCAGATCGCCCTTCCCACGGGAATCCCCAGTGCGGTTCAGGCGGGTGGGAGCGGCAAGAAATCAGTGATCGTCATCTCGGCCAGCGGGAAGAACTCATCGGAAGTGACAGGGAAACTGCAGCAGCAATTATCCCGTGCCATTTATTTCGGACATAGAGGCGTCATTATTTTCGGAGAACAATTCGCCCGGCATGGTATCAATCAGGTAGTGGATACATTTACGAGATTACCTGAGAGCCGCTCCAATAGCTATGTGCTAACAACTTATGGAGGGACAGCCAAAGAAATTTTGAACACTTCTTATCAGCTTGAGCTCATTCCGGGTATCGGCATCAACAAAATTCAATCCAGCAAATTAAGCTTTCCTGTCAAAATCGATGAATTTTTGAATGCTCTGTCCTCAGAAGACAGATCACCGGTTACCGCTGCCATAAGGGTCATTCACAAAGGCACTGATGAGGAAACGTTCACAATTGACCGGGCTGCAGTTTATCATGAGAATCAATTATCCGGATACCTGTCATCCGATGAATTAAAACTTTTACGCTGGTGGACAGGGGAGACACATCATTTGAGATTTACTGTACAAGTGGAACCGGAAAACGAACAATATGGAGGTACAGTGGGCGTTGAACTGCTGAATAGCAGTATGAAAATGCATACCGTGATTAAGAATGAGCTTCCTGAAGCAGGGGTCTCGCTGCATGCTTCCGTCCGGGCTATCGATAACGATTCGAAGCTGGACCTGAGCAATGTGAATCAAATGAAACATGTCGAAACCTTGCTGTCTGAGCAAATTCGTAGTGAGGCCGAGAACATGTTAACGCATGTGCAAAAAGAGCTCCAGTCGGATATTCTCGGCATCGGAGAAAATATCCACATCGAGCATCCGTATGCCTGGAAAAAAATAAAAGGAAAATGGTTTGATATTTTCCCTGAGGTTCCCGTGACTGTCGATGCCCGCATCAAGATCGAACGAACAGGCAAAACGCACTTACCGGCACATAAAGAAAAGACGGACTGACTATCAACCGGAAGAGGGCTCTATGCGATGAAGATGAGATTGACAGGAATACAGGTTTTCTGGATCATCCTTATCATGGATCTCGGGATGACATTGGTTATGACGGTCACCCCAAGTATGCAGGCAAAACAGGATGCCTGGATTTCCGTTTTCGTTGCCGGAGGCATCGCATTGCTGATCGCACTCTTGGCAACGCAAGCCGCGAAGTTATACCCTGGGCAGACGTTTTTCGAATATAGTCCTAAGATTCTTGGGAAATGGATCAGCAAAGCCGTACTCGTCATTTATTTGGTTCAATGGTATACGATCACCCCAATTATTCTCCGCCAATTCTCCGATGTGGTCGAAATCATGCTGCTTCACGGGACACCGAAGGAAGCGGTCATGCTCCTAATGATTTTCGTGATTGTCTATGCAACCTATGCAGGAGGAATCGAAGGCATTGCCCGCTGCGGCGAGGTTCTGGGGCCGATCATCCTGCTCATGATCAGCCTTGTCCTGATCGCTAGCGCCAATAATATCCACTGGAGGAACGTTCTTCCGGTCTATGCGGATAGCGGAATGACGGGAATACTGGGTGGATCACTGGCACCAGCCTCCTACCTCGGTCATTCAGTTGAATACCTTATGTTTGCCGCATTTTTAACCCAGCCGCGTAAGGGGGCGGGTTACGCCTTCGCGGCGGTTTTGACCTCGGTATTCTTCGTACTGATAACGACGCTGATGGTGATTCTTACTATAGGCGTTAATCTTTCCTCTAACATGTGGTATCCTTTTTTCGAAATGACCAAAAAAATATCACTGTTCGGATTTATCGATAATTTCGATGCGATTCCGGTCGTGATATGGCTCGCCAGTGTATTCGTCAAATTTGCTGTGATGCTCTTCTTGATGAGTTATGGTACCGCCCAATTTTTGCAGGTCCGCAACTGGAGGAACCTGATTTGGTTCATTGCCCCGGTGATGTTTGTATTTGCATTAATTCCCCAAGATGTAACGGAGGCGTCAACGAATTATTTACAGCGTTACTGGGTGCCGTTTGCGATGCCAGTGAATATGCTCGGCTTGCCCTTGCTCCTGCTCGTTGCAGGTAAATGGAGACAAAGAAAACGGCCGGCTGCTGCAAATCAGGCTTAAGAAGCAGTAATACTAACAGAGTGCTAAGGATGTCGGTGCGTATGCTATAGATAAGAAACAGCCCCGTGAGTATTCACGGGGCTGTTTGACTAATTGCACAGCTTTATAGCTCAGTACACATTGAACATAGCGGCGATTTCATCATAATGTGTCGTTTGCGTCAGCGCCAGCGAGAGCAGAATCCGCGCTTTTTGCGGCACCAGGCTGTTGCAGGGAATGGAATTGGCAGAGAGGTCAATGTAAGAATCTTTAAGCGTTATCCCGCTGGAAATCCGCGAGCAGCGGACCACCGGGATATTGTTGTTTTTCAGCTCGCCGACCTTATCTATCCACGGTTTGCTGTATATCCCTCCGCCTGCCCCGGCGATAACAATTCCTTTGGAAACCGTGGCCAGGTAATCCAGAATACCAGGGTTGGCATCTACATGGAAATAGGCGACAGATACCTCAGGCAGTCCGGTCAGGGACGAAACGTCGAACTGGGCAGCTGTTGTGTGCTTTTTCAAAGAGCGGGTGTAAAAGAAGGCTTGGGCATCCCGCATATATCCGAGACAGCCGAAATCCCGTTCATCAAAAGCATTCGCCTTAAACGTGTTAACTTTCTGAACATCTCTGCCGCTGTAGATCCCCTCTGCAAAGACGACCATTACGCCCTGTCCGGAAGCATCCGGATTAGCAGCGAGCGCAACGGACTGGAAGAGGTTCAGCGGTCCGTCTGCACTGATTGCCGTGGCCGGGCGCATGGAGCCTGTGATAATAACCGGCTTATCCGTCTTGATGACCAGATTCAGGAAATAAGAGGTCTCGTCCAGCGTATCTGTTCCGTGCGTAATCACAAACCCGTGGATATCCTCCCGCAGGGCCAAGGTATTAATGATTGAAGCAAGTGTCAGCCAGTGCTCACTGGTAATGTCGGCACTGCACAGATTGCTTACCTGTATTCCTGCACAATTAGCTAACCGCTCCAGGTGGGGGACACTGTCCAGCAGATCTTGTATCGGCAGAGCGCCGGGTTCGTAATTTAACGTTTTGTGTGCTTCTCCGCTGCCGGCAATCGTTCCACCGGTGGCGAGAATGACTACATTTTTCAGGCTGGGATTATAAAAGGGAGAAGCTTCGAAATTCACTTCCGGAGTTGGAATAATCATTTGCAGTTTCCTTTCAATCTAAACTATATATGTGAGAAAGCTATCGTAAATCAAGTGAGAAGTCAATAGAATTCTCTAAAAGGGAAATATTACAGCGGAACCCTTTTGCATGGGATTATTTTTGGTTGCCTGGATAAGGCAGGTTATCCTTATCCGTTCACCGAATAAGATATGGTAAATAATTGAATAAGTTGTTCATATTGAGTGCACATTCGGCATCGTCAGCAGCTTTATCAAAGGCAGCAATCTATGGAGGCGAGTGGGTTGACGAGGCGCTGGTTGAAGTCGAAAATCTCGACGGTACGATCAACCTGACAATTAACAGCCAAACAGGGAAGGCCAGCCTGGAGTATTCTGCGTGGGCTTCGATGGATACCTATACCTTTTACTCGGCGGCACCGGTCATCATTGACGAACAGCAGCTTGTAAAGTTCACCTATACATATGAAGATTATAACCGGCAGGGAGACATGATTCACGCTCAAGGTGAAGGGATTATTCAGTTTAAAACAGACAAAATCGTTCTTCAAATGGGGGCTCTTCACTCCGGTATAGACCCGATCGGGTCTGGTCACATTCGATTATCCGGTTTCAGACAATGAGAGCAATAAGAACTGGATTGTATATGTCAATGTGTATGTAAGAAAGGTGTTTTTAACCGAATACAAAGTCAACTTGCATACGGGTAAGGCAACTGAATTAAAGGATTCCATGTCGCAGGCTTACCGTTCTTATGACAACATTAAAGCCTCCCAAGTCACCGCATCTTCTACACTGCCTAAGTCAAAAATATCCTCCTATCTTCCCAGTCACATTATCGATGGCGATACGGCTACATGCTGGTGTGAGGGGGTGAAGGGGAGCGGAATCGGACAAAGCTTTACAATTAAGTTCCCCAAATCATTCGAGATAAGCAGCCTGCACATTTTGCCGGGTTATGGGAAATCCGTCACCGCTTATCTGGAAAATAACAGTGTGCGCAAAGCAAAAATAACCTTTTCTGATGGCACCTCCTTTACTGCTGATTTTACAAAGGATTACGGCTTTGACCTGCCGGTAGGTAAAGTGACAGCCAGCCTGAAGTTCACCATTTTGGAGGTTGACCCCGGTTCTAAATATAACGATACTTGTGTCTCAGAACTAGCCGTCTTCTAACACTCTTTGTACTGTGAAGAATTTACTGCTCAATATTTCCATTTTATAGTATAATGGCAGTTAATTTTATTATTGTATTGGGGGACTGAGGTTGAACAAATTCTTCACCTTGCATTCAGTGGCTTCAGGTGTGTGGGCGGCAATTGTTATTCCGGGCAGCGGGGCGCTGGGGAATGCGGCGATAGTTGATTTAGGCGATTTTACAGTTGTGGTAGATACGTTCAGCCTTCCCGAGGCGGCGCAGATATTGCGGGAAACAGCCGGGAAGCTCACCGGGAACCCGGTGAAGTACATAGTCAATACACATTTTCATGGAGATCATCATTACGGGAATCAGGTGTTTGAAGACAGTCAGATCATCACTACGAACCTTACCCGTGAGATTCTGACGAAAGAGGGCCCTCCAGAGGCAGAAGTGTGGCAGGATGGGCTGCAGAAACAAATTGCGGTATTAAGCAAAGGTATGTTTGCGGCGCAGGACATCCGGCTGCAAACTGCATTTGCCAATGAAATTGGGGATAAAGCTGCGCTGCTGGCGGCTGTTCCTGGCATCCGTAGAAGGACAGCGACAATAACCTTTTCAGACAAGCTGATAATTCATGGGACTGCGCGTTCGCTGACTCTCCTTACCTTTGGCGGCGGGCATACGGATAGTGATGCCTTTGTGTACATTGAAGATGCGAAGGTGCTGATCGCCGGAGATCTGATACTGAGTAAATCACATCCGGCTATGCTTAGCGGGTTCCCGGCCGCATGGATAGAGATTCTGCAGCGGATTGGACAAGAGCTCGATTTCAGCCTGGTGATTCCCGGTCACGGGGAAGTTACAGACCGCAGCAGCATTGGTGAGATGATAAGTTATCTTACTGAAATTCAAATCTATGCAGAACAAGCTGCAGCAAGCGGAGAATCAGCGGATTCCTGGATGGCTCGGGGTATACCTGAACGTTTTGCTGAGTGGCAGATGTCTCATGTCTTTGAATGGAATTTCCGTTGGCTGTTTGAGCGGTTGGCTTAAGGAAAGCGAGGAGAAAGCGATGATTGAACTGGAGAGTAAGGACTATTACCGGGCATTGCCGGCGCTGGATCAAGTGAAAATTAACACGTTATTCTCCAGAAGCGTCCTGGAGCAGAACATTGACGGGAAGGTATTTGCGGATTGTGCTGGCAGTCCCCGCGCTTTTTATGTGGTTCATTCTTATGGGATGTCCCTTTTATTTGGAGAGAGAGGGGATGAAGCCTTTGAACGCTCGCTCTTTGATTACCTGACCAATAAAACCGGAACTAAACGGACGGCGGAGTGGCTGCAGGCGGACCCGGCAGGAGACTGGACCAGCCTGATCGATTCTATCCGTACTTCACATAATGGTATGCTTGTCACCGGAGTTGACTTACCAGAGGGCGATACCCCCCGGGCCATTTCGTTACATACAAGGGTTAACTTCCGTTTCGACCAGCAGGCATACCTGGCTGCTAAGGAGCTTTCTTTTAAGCAGGATGAAATGATCGTACAGACAACCAAAGAGCAGTTTGGCGCTTTGGCTGAGGGGGTGGTGCCCCGTTTTTTCTGGCGGGATGCGGCACATTTTGAAGCGGAAGGTATAGGGTTCACTTTACTGCGGGACGGCGAAATAGCCGCGACCGCGTTCTCTGCCTGCTGCACAAAGAATCAGCTGGAGATAGGCATTGAGACAGCGCAAAAATACCGGGGAAAAGGTTACGCATTCTCAGTCAGCTCGGCCTTGATTGATTACTGCCTGGAACACGGTTTGGAACCGGTCTGGGCCTGCCGTCTGGAGAATGAAGGATCGTATAATCTCGCGCAGAAGCTGGGCTTTGTGCCGGTACTCAATCTTCCGTATTATCGGTTAGCCTACTAAAAAATGCGGGAGGAGGGGGAAGTATGATGCTCAGGAATTCATTGCTGCGGCTGTTGAGTGTGATGACACTTTGTGCATTAACAGCATGCAGCTTCTCGAATCATAAGGATGAGCTGGCTACTTCTTCGATTACAGTTGCGGCAGGCGGCAGCAATATTCCGGCAATCCTCCAAATACTAAACGAAGGGCAAACTGCAAATACATCCGAGGAAGCCCTGTTCAAAGCTATTCTTGAGGATTCAGAAGTCAGCATCCCCTATGTGAAATTAGGTGAGTCTGTTCAAATCCAGCTGGATAAGGAGGCTCCTGCCGCTTATGAACTGACGGATGTGCTGCTGAGGGAAGATGGCGGATATAAATACAAAATGCCGGCAGACAAGCCGATAGTCATTGAATTCAACAGCGGATCAGGATCGTTTGTACTTAAAGAGAATATATCAGTCTTTTTAAGCTCAAATACCCGGGACTATGAACCCGGTGCCATCATCCGCGGATTTAAGCTTACGGAGCAGGGTGACGATGGTGAGAAGCGGGAATATTATTTTGTGCTCAGAACGGACGCTGGGTCAGTCAGCCAGAACCTGTAGATGTATAGTTGAAGAAGTATGAATCAGCTTATAAATAAGTACAAGGACGCTGCGGGCGTTCTTAGAATTAAACGTTCATCCGTAATAATAAAAGCATCGCGGATTAGTTTGAAGCCTGTACGAATTTGGTCTTCAGGCATCAGATATGGCCCGTACTGGTTCTTCAGCTCCGGAATGGTCACCTCCGAATAATTGCCAAGTAATCCGCCGAACAAGTTAGCCATTTTATTCCCTCCTGCGTGCCACATAGTGAAGTGGATGTAGTGCTGTGTTAATAATACCTGTTAATATTTTCCAAAAAACGACATAATCCTGTTTGCTTTTATGTAAAACTTATCTCAATAACGTGTCTTTTTTATTCTGCCTAAGTATACAAATTGGAGGCATGGTGAAAAATATGGAAGAGTTCAAAAGAAGGGAGTGGCAAAGCTGGATATTACAATGGGATCAGATGAGGTTATTAGCCGGATCAAGCAGCTCCAATCGGGTGGGGGAACGGTCAATAAGAAGCAGGTTAAGCAGCAGGATCCGGAATTAATGCGGAGTGCACTGTATTATTTTCCAAGCTGGGAGCATGCAGTTAAGAACGCGGGACAGCTATAAGCAGCACAAATACAAAGAGCCGGGAACCTGCAGCTTTTAGGGTCTGCAATTCGCGGCTCTTTGTGCTGTCAATCAAATGGTGAATAGGTATTCCGACAGTCACGATTTTTGGACAATCGTTTGGCGTTCGATCGCTTTTTGATTTAAATGAAGCTGGTTCATATAATCGTTGATTTTTAGCTGCAGCTTGTGGAGAATCTCGATCTGCATCTCATTGATCCGGTCTTCAATACAAAAGGCTGAACAGGAGAGCTGGCCAGCCGTATATGACTTGGATTCATCCACCACGGTATTGAGCTTCTCTTTATATATTCGTTTTACCGGGCCATCCTCGCCTTTAATCTCGTAATAGCGGTTTGTCTCCAGCAGCAGTCTCCAATGACTTACCTTAACGTCAAATTCATCTTTTTCAATAGCCGCGGATACCTTCACTATTCTGATGTGACTGTCCATGGTGATAGATCCTCCTACAGACCCATAATATTAATGGGTTTTAATTTCGTGGTAAAGCCATTAGCGATTATATCATGTCAGTCAAGCTATTCCCACTGGAAGTTATGGTAAAGTAGTTCAATAAGACTAAGTCTTAATACCCCGTATGTTAAATAATGGGACTGCAACTTTTTTCTATTTTTTGAGTCCAATACATGTATGGAAACAGGAAATAAGAGGAAGGGGTTGATCGTGCATGCGAAAAATATGGCTTGTTTTGCCTTTGCTGGCCTTTTCACTGATTTTTGCTTCAATCTCATCGGCTGCTTCAAGTGCTTATTTCACCTTTATAATGGACAAGGGGGGACAAGGTACCGGACCAGCACTGCTAAAGGATGGCACTGTTTATGCCCGGGCTACTTTTTTGGAATCGGCTGGCCTGCAGGTTACCTGGAATAAGTCCCACCGCCAGGCTACTTATACCGGATGGGAGAAGTCGGTAGTGATTATAGTAGGCAGCAAGACGGGGAAGCTGGACGGGAAAACTGTATACCTGGGCGGAACACCTTTTGTATACAAGGATGAATTATATCTTCCTGCCCGGTTTATGGTCGAGGCTTTGGGAGGCGAATCGGTAAGCTGGAATGCTAAAAGTGCAGTTTATACCGCTAAAGGGATTCAGACCTTCGCCAGTACCCATGCTTCCTATGCGGGTGTGAACTATACGGTTGATAAACAAACAGGGAAGCTATATGCTTCTACTCCGGCGGGCCAGCCCCGGCTGATTGCCAATCTGGGTTCAGAGCTGTATGACATGGTCACTTTCGATTTTCAAAAGACAGCCGGAGGCTTAATATATCTGACTATATCAGATATTTACGGAGAGCCGCATATTAACAATAAATGGTATACGCTGATTATTAAAGACGGTATGGTGATCCGGCAGGCAAGCGTGGGTTACTGGATCCGGTTCGGCGATAATGTGAACATGTATGGAAACAAACTTATTCTGACAGATGGCAAGACTCTGCGGGTAATCGAAGACGGGACAGGGGAAGTAGCAGAGACGATGAATTTAACCAAGCTTGGCGGTGTAGACGATAAGTATCTGATTGAAGGGATGGATGAGGACTTCCTGCTGATCCGTCCGAATCAAAAGGGCATGCTTACCCTGATCGACCGCAAGACCGGCGCCAAAACATTATTGTACAAAGCATTACTGGATGCAGACCAGCAACTTTATGCTGAAACGAATGATCTGCCTTTCTATGGCGATTGGCTGAAGTTTGTTGAGCGCAAAGGCAATTTGCTGCTGTTCAAGAATGAGGCGGTCCGCGACGGCCGGATCTACGAATATGATCTTTCAAAGACTCAGCCTTAGGCTGAGTCTTTTGCAGGCATGGTACAGGTAGAACCCTTGTAGAAAGGTGGTATTTCTATGGATTATCTATATCATTACTATGAGAAAGCAATCGGACCTTTTCGAAATCTGTCAGATTTGCCGGCGGATGAGGCAGCAGAGGTTCTCGACTCGATTAAACAGAATAAGGATGTTATGGCGGGGCGCAGGGCTGCAGGATATATGAAAAGAAGATACGAGCTGGAGCAGCTGGCCCGAGAGATGTTCATTTCCAAAGGAGGGCAGCCGGTCAGAAGAGTCCCGCATTACATGGTTGTCGGCGAATGTGAATGGCTGAATAGCTGGTATGAGGAAGGCGCAGCAGTGAAAATCCATATCTCCAGTTTTAACACCGATACTCTATCCTTCTCGTATGGAGATTTATTTCCGACCTTCAGCCCAAAGGTAGACGACGGCAAGGAGTATCGCAGAAAGATTTATACATATAAAGAAATGGTACAGCTTATACATAAATATGGTCTGCCTCAGGTCTGGAACAAAGAGGGTACTAAGGGTCCGGAAAGGTATATTGAAGTGCAGGTCTGGGACGATGAACCTCTGCAAATAAGTAGAATTAAAGGAGAGATGTAATGACAAACACCCGTAAAAAGAGTCATCCCGTTATATTCTCGCTTATGCTCGGTATCCTGCTGACGTTATTGATTTCCATAGCTTCGGCAGCCGCAAGCATTATGGAACTAAGTGACAACGGGATATTGGTTGCTCAGGCCGGAGCCTTTCTCGTCATGGCTGTGATCGTTACTGTGTACATGACCAGAGGCAGCAGGAGCTTAGTGCAGTTCGGGTTCAAGCGGCTCGAGGGAGTCTCCTCCAAAGATGCTCTCTACTACATACCTCTGCTCATTATTGCCTTGGTTCAGCCGTTTATAGGCGGTTTAAACGTGAAGCTGACCACAGCTGAGGTATTGTTCTATCTGTTGTTTACGCTGCTGGTTGGTTTTACGGAGGAATCGGTATTCAGAGGGATTATCAGAGACAAGCTAAAGTTCAAAGGCTCTGTATTCTACATCGTCTTTTCGTCGATCTTCTTTGGAATCTTACATATGTCTAATGCTTTAAACGGCAACGATCTTTCACATGTTCTGATGCAGGTTATCAATGCGCTGCTGCTTGGCTGTATTCTCGCCCTGCTGATTGAAACAACGGGCAATATTATTCCGCTGATTGCTTTTCATTTCGTGTATGATGCCTTGGCGTTTATGACAAAGGAGAATCCCGACAAGGAACTCCTGGCTGTTGTTATCTTAAACCTCTTATATCTGGTGTATGGTATGTACCTGGCTTACAATTTGCGTCGGCGTAAGAAGCTGAATGTAGCTCCGGGAATAGCGAAATAGATAGTGAAAACATCGCCCAGCGAAGCTTAAGCAGGCGGTGTTTTTTGCATTTTGCATAAAAGAGGCGTTGACAAGGAGCTACAAATCCCTATAATTGGAATAGACCGACGGTCGGTCTATGAATTGGAGGAAAGAACCATGAGAATATCCAAAGAACCGGAAGAACGCAAAAATGAAATTTTAGATACGGCAGAAATGCTGTTTTTCAGTAAAGGGTACGCCAAAACGACCGTAAATGATCTTCTGCAGGCTGTTGGTATAGCGAAAGGCACTTTCTATTATTACTTTAAATCGAAGGAGGGGGTCATGGATGCAGTTGTAATGCGCTATATCGACACCGCAGTTACAGCAGCCGGAAGGATAGCCGCGCGCCCAGACCTGACTGTCCACGAGAAGCTTTTACAGATCATCATGGCCCAGAAGCCGGATTCAGCCCCTAAGGAGCAGCTGATTGAACAGTTTCACCAGTCTGAGAATGCGCTGCTTCACCAAAGAAGCTTAGCTGAAACCATTTTGCGGCTGACACCTGTATTGACCGGCGTGATTGAGCAAGGCATAGAGGAGAGAGTATTTCATACCCCGTATCCGCAGGAGTCGGTGGAATTTCTGCTGACAGCTTCACAGTTCCTGTTTGACGAAGGTATTTTCAAATGGCAGCCTGAGGAGCTTATGCGTAAAATACAAGCTTTTATCCATACGATGGAGCTTATGCTGGGTGCACAGCAAGGCAGCTTAGGTTATGTAATGCAGATGTTTGAGCAGCCGGTAAAAGACTGAGCAGTCAGCAGGGGGACGGGAATGGGGAACAGTAGCCGGAAGTCGTTTGGCAGCTTTATAGTGATATGGATCGGCGAGTGGGTGTCCGGCATCGGAAGCGGTCTGACGGCGTTTGCTCTGGGGGTGTATGTATATCAGCTTACGCAGACGGCGGCAAGTGTTGCCCTTCTCTCCTTGTGTGCTTTTCTCCCGGCAATTCTGCTCAGTCCTGCCGGCGGCGTGCTGGCTGACCGGTTTGACCGCAGGCTGATGATGTTGATCGGCGACGTCTGCTCCGCTTTTGGACTGATCTTCATTCTGGCTATTATGGTGCTGGGTGAGCCTTCTCTTTGGCAAATCTATTTTGGAATTACCTTTAGCTCTGTGTTCGCGTCCCTGCTGGAGCCGGCCTACAAAGCGTCCATTTCGGATCTGCTAACCGAAGATCAATTTGCCAAAGCCAGCGGTCTGATGCAGCTTGCCGCCTCCTCGAAATATTTGCTGTCCCCGCTTATTGCCGGCTTTTTACTGCGTATCATGGACATCAAGGCTATTCTGCTGATCGATATTTTGACGTTTCTGACCACGGTGCTGGCGCTACTTGCTGTGAAAAAAAATCTGCAGGCGGCACCTTCTGCTCCAGCCCGCCATTCCTTCGCGGAGGAGCTCAAAACAGGCTGGCAAACGGTTGGATCGTCCAAGGGGGTTATGCAGCTTACGGCTTTGCTGTCCCTTGTAACTTTTTTTATCGGCTTTCTGCAGACGCTGTTTACGCCGCTGCTGCTCCCGTTCACGAATGCACAGACACTCGGTTCGATTGAGTCCATCAGTGCAGTAGGTATGCTGGCCGGCAGTTTCATTATCAGCATCTTCCGGATTAAGGGGAAGTATTTCACAATACTGACCGCAGGCTTAGGCGGTGCCGGATTCTTTTTCGCGATGGTGGGGGTGACAACGAATGTTTACTGGATTACGGGGGCCGGATTTTTATTTTTCGCGGCGCTTCCGTTTGTGAATACCAGTGCCGACGTACTGATCCGGACGAATATTGCGAATGAGGCGCAGGGAAGAGCCTGGGGACTGATCGGCCTCCTCTCACAGCTCGGGTATGTAGCTGCATATGTTTTGGCAGGAATCCTGGCGGATGATGTTTTTAACCCGCTGCTGATCGAAGGAGGCAGTCTTGCTTCTTCGGTAGGCCAGGTAATCGGGACGGGTGAAGGGCGGGGAACCGGCCTGCTGATTCTGATCTCCGGCATGCTGCTAATGCTCACGGCACTGCTGATACCAGGGTTGCAATCGATACGGAGACTTGAAGATCATCACTATAGACAGTGAAGGAGTAGAGCGCCAGATGCTGCTGCGGATGTTAAAAAAGGATGTTCTACGAAAGAAAAGTATAACCGCCGGATTGTTTGTTTTTATCATGCTTTCGGCTGTGCTTGCTTCTAGTGCTGCCCATATTATCGGGGAACTGACCGGATCCCTCAATCATCTGCTGGAGGTGTCCAGGGCTCCGCATTTTGTACAGATGCATTCAGGCACTGTAGATGACTATACAATCAGGAAGTTTGCAGCGGAAAACCCTCTTGTAAAGGCACAGCAAACGGTGGAAATGCTTAATATCGACGGCTCGGATGTTACTCTGGGGGACAGTACAACGTCAGAAGCTGCAAGTGTTATGGATATGGGATTTGTTATTCAGAACCGTGAGTTTGATCTGCTGCTGGATTTGCATAATCAGATTATCTCCGTATCACAGGGAGAGATTGGCGTTCCGATCTATTACAAGCTCCAGAATAATCTGAACCTCGGCGATACCGTCACGGTGTCAGACGGGAAATTCATGCGAAAGTTCAGGATTACTGATTTTGTCCGTGATCCGCAGATGAATCCGAATATCGTCAGCTCTAAACGTTTTGTGGTCAGCGGTGCGGATTATATAGCACTGAGACAGAATCTCGGCGAAACCGAGACGCTGATCGAATTTCAGCTGAAGGACCTCAGCCGGCTCAGCGAGTTCCGCAATGCTTATCAGAACTCCGGGCTGCCGCAGAAAGGTCCGTCTATCGATTACTCCTTAATTAAGACACTGAACGCCTTAACGGACGGTGTGATTGCAGCTGTAATCATTCTGTTAAGCTTGCTGCTCATGGTAATTGCTATGCTGTGCCTAAGATTTACGATGCTAGCAGCGATCGAGGAGGATTACCGGGAGATCGGTGTAATGAAAGCGATCGGGATTGCAGAGAAGGATATCCGCAGGCTGTATCTGGCCAAATATGTCGTACTTGCCACGTTCGCTTCAACTGCCGGGTACGCTTTGTCTTTGGGACTGGTAAGGTTCTTTACCGCAAACATTACGCTATATCTGGGCACTGCTCCGGCCAGCCTGCTACAGCAGATCGTTCCCTTTCTGGCGGCTGCAGTAACCGGTGGAATCATTGTAAGCTTTTGCCGGCTCATCCTGCGCAGATTTAAGGTGATCTCTGCTGTGGAGGCTTTACGCACGGGAACAGCACAAGGCTCAAAGTCTCTTCCCAATCGGTTCCCGCTAAGTAAGCGGAATTGGATACATACCAATGTTTTTTTGGGCCTGAAAGATGTGTACGCCCGCTTTAGAATGTTCTTACTATTGATTATTGTTGTTGCCGTCTGTCTGTTCATTGTTGCTGTGCCGGTAAATATACTGAATACCCTGGAGTCGCCGCGCTTCATCTCTTATCTCGGTGTAGGACAAAGTGATATCCGGATCGATCTCCAGCAAAATGGGGATACACTGCAGCGTTTCGAGCAGATGGTAGCCGACATCGGCAATGACCCCGATATTGCCTCGTTCTCGCCGCTCGTCACCAGCCGGTTTAAGGTGCTGGACAGCGACGGGGTGTGGGAGAATCTGAATGTGGAAACGGGCGACTTCACCACTTTTCCATTATCGTATACAAGCGGAGCTGCCCCGGCGGGCCGGCGTGAAATAGCCCTTTCGGCTCTGAATGCCGGGGAACTGGGCCGGAAGGTTGGTGACACCTTGCTTCTGAAGGTTAACGGCACGGAAGAGGAGCTGAAGGTCAGCGGAATTTATCAGGATATTACAAATGGAGGCCGGACGGCCAAAGCGCAGATTGCCTATGATCCCATGTCTGTAATGTGGTTTGTTGTAGCAGCAGATGTGAAGCCTGGTGTTCTGCTTGAGGAAAAGATAGAGCAATATGCTAAGCGGTTTCATCCCGCTAAGATTACCCGGCTGGAAGGGTATCTGGAACAGACATTAGGCAATACAGTTAAGCAGCTGAAAATAGTTATACTGCTCGCCCTAGCTGTGTCTGTTTCTATTCTGGTACTGATCACTTCGTTATTTCTGAACATGCTGCTGGCCAAGGATGTGGCGCAGATTGCGCTGATGCGCAGTATCGGCTTTACCTTAAAGGATATTACATTCCAATATATGATGAGGATGCTGCCTGTCACCGGATTAGGTATTATTACCGGCGCTGCTGCCGCTGGTACCCTCGGGCAAAGCCTGGTCCGGGTTCCTGCTGCACTAATGGGAGCCCCGCGGATTCAGCTTGTGATCCATCCGGCAGCAGCATATCTGCTTCTGCCCATTGTCTTTTCCCTGATCACTGGGATTACGACCCTAGGAGTGACCAGATTGATCAAGAGATCCAGCGTAGTTAAAGGAATCGCCGATTAGGGGGAGTGGCAAAATGCATATTCTGGAGACAAAAAAGCTAAGCAAAGCCTATGACAACGGCCGGCAGCTCCGTCAGCAGGTTTTGCAGGGGATCGACCTGCAGATTGGACAAGGTGAATTTATTGCGCTGATGGGACCCTCAGGCTCCGGTAAATCAACCTTACTGCATACGGTCAGCGGGATGGACCGCGCGACAGAAGGAACGGTTATTTTTAACGGGCAGGAACTAGGGCGTTTATCCGAAGAGGAATTAGCCGGGCTGCGGCTACGCAGAATGGGGTTTATTTTTCAGCAGATGCATCTGTTAAAAAACCTGAACCTCCGCGATAATATCATCCTGCCTGCCTATCATGCCAAAGCCAGCAGCCGCAGCATTATCAATATGCGGGCCGCAGAGCTGATGAGAAAAACGGGAATCGCCACTCTTGCAGAGCGCGGAATTACGGAGGTTTCGGGCGGGCAATTGCAGCGGGCTGCGATCTGCAGAGCGCTGATCAACCAGCCGGATATTCTGTTCGGGGATGAACCCACCGGCGCACTCAACTCAAAATCTGCTGCGGAAATCATGGATATTCTGGCGGGGATTAACCAAGCAGGAACCACAATCCTGCTTGCTACGCATGATGCAAGGGTCGCTGCCTTTGCTGAACGGGTGCTGTACATGCAGGATGGCCGGATTGCAGCCCAGTACCGGTTCGGAGCTGGACTGGCTAACCAGGACCGCAGAGCCAGGGAAGAGAGCCTGTCGGCATGGTTAAACCAGAGGGGATTCTAAAGGATGTAAAGAAAAAATACAGCTGACATAATCGTGTTAATGCTGAAAAAAAAGTTGAAGCATCAATTCCAGCTAATCTTTTATTACATTGTAAACTGCACGTAAAACCACAAAAAAAGGAGCAATTCTTAGGCTATGGCGGCCATATTACTGGGAATAGGCTTTTCCAGGTAATATGACAAAATATGAAAAATTATGAAAGTTTAAAATTCAGCGGTTATGCGCTAAGATAGTGTCATCACCAGCAAGTAGCTGCAACACAAGCTTTTAGAAGCTTACTTACCGGTGATTAATTGAAGGAAGGAGAGATTCCCAAAGAAACCATGAACAAGGAACAAGCTTTTCAGGCAAGACACATCTTGCAATCGAAGGAGCGTGATTCCGTTGAAGCAGGTTAGCGAAGCGTACAACTACGGTTGACACAGTAGGGAAAACGTCCGTGAAAACGTTTTTCGTGTAATCGTGTACGCGGGGAACTCATCCCATATGCAGGACATGGAGCAATACTCCGATTATGGAGCGAACGGGAAATACCGAATATGAATTAACAATTACCATGTCAGGGATATGGATTGTTGCTGGAGGACATGATTGAATTGAATATTGGATTGGACACATAAGTCCCCGTTACCTAGCTTGATAAGGTAGACGGGGATTTATGCATTTTCCAGGTGAATATTAGAGGTCAGGGTCTTTCTCAGAGGGCTTCTTCAACGAGCAGCGGAGCAATCCATTCACGGAATACATCCACAGCAGGTTTCTTCTGCTTGCCCTGGTGATCTTGTGTTAGAACAACAACAGTCTCAAGGGCAGGAAGTACATAAACAAATTGCCCTCCATACCCTCTGGCGTAATAATAGTGCAATTCAGATCCTGTTGTTCCGCTTGCTGCTATAGCGTAGCTGTCTGTCCACCAATGCCAGCCATAGCCGCCGCGCCGGGGCGCTTCCGCCTGCATGGCGGTTTGCGTGGAGCGAGTGATCAGTTCTGATGGAATCAGCTGCCGGTCTGCCCACTTCCCTTGCTGCAAGTAGAGCTGCCCAAACGTCAGCAGATCGGACGGACGCAGGCGAAGCCCGAATCCTCCGGTATGAATCCCTTGGGGATCCTGCTCCCACTCATACTGCTCAATTCCAAGCGGCCCGAAGAGGTGCAACTCAGCAAACCGGGCCGTGGGCATCCCTGTTCCTTGCACCAGAATAGCTGACAGCAGCTGGGAGACACCGGAATTGTATTCCATAAGCTCCCCCGGATTATGCGACAGCTTCTGCTGCAGCACGAAATCCGTCCAGTTCTCTGACCGGGTCATCCGGGGAAAAGAGTTCTGCCCGCCAAATTCCGTCCAATTGAACCCTGCAGACATCGTTAACAAGTGCTCCAGGGTGATTGCTGCCTTACGCTTATCTGCGTCCAGCTGAAGCTGTGGATAGAATTGCGATAGGGGGGCAGAGGGCTGCGGAAGCAAGCTTTGACCGATAGCGATACAAACCAGCGCAGACAGAATACTTTTGGTGCAGGAGTTAATTTTGGCTATCTGGGTTGCAGTGTGAGACTCTCTATAATGTTCATATATAAGCCGGCCTTCCCGGCTGATCAGACAGCTGCGTAAGTTCTGCGGTGCAAGTGCTGCGGACAGTTGAGATTTATTCATTGCGGAATTCCTTTCTTTTTATCTGATAAATAGTGTACCAGCCATCTTGCGAAAAAGCGAAAATGTGCCTCGAATTCAGAAACAAGCTTTTCAGCAGGGAGTTATAGGGGATTATATTATTCTGACTGAAAAGAATGCCGTACTGCATGTCTAAGACAAATTGCAGAATCTGTAAAAATGCTGGCATTCAGGCAGTGTCTTTATATTGTATATAAGTACCTTGTTAGAAGACGTTGTAATAGGCGTTTTGGCATCGACACAAATTTGTGAAAAACATCACGTGATATTTTTCAAATTTTAATATATAATATGGTTATTAAAAAGAAATAGGGGGATTTAAAAATGAAATTTGTTAAAGTTTTGCTGGTTGCCGGTGTTTCTGCTGCATTGTTGTCGGGTTGCGGTTCGAATAATAACAATGAAGGAAATGAAGCGGCTGCTACAGCTACAACTGCTCCTACAGCTGCTGCACAGACAGATGCAGTATCTACAGCATCCATTGTTAAAGAACAAGATCCATTCCTTAAAGCAGTAAGCGCAGAAGGTAACTGGATCGTTGCGATCCTTAATGACCTGACAGTAGATCAGGATGTTGTTGTAGCCGGTGAATTCCATGATAAAGGCGTTGCCGAAAATGCAATTTACCGCAAGCTTGCCCTGTATGCTCAGGATGCTGACCACAACGTTACAGCCAGCTACACCCTTACTGCACCTAAAGTGACTGTACAAAGTGAAAACTTCAGAGTGCAAGGCGGAACGATCAAAGGTGACGTTTACGTAGAAGCTAACGGCTTCAACCTGTATAAAGATGCTACAATCGACGGTAACCTGTACTTTGCAAATGCAGATGTACAAGCATCCGCTGTTATGGAAGGTAAAGTGACTGGAGCAACTGAAGTTAAATAATGACTTCACGCTCCGTATGGTAGAATAAATAGAGCCTGCAGACTTAATCCCTGTACTGGGAGGGTGAGTTAGCAGGCTTTTTTCTTGTTTCTATAGAAATATACGGAAAGGTTATCCATCAGACCCCAAGATAAGGAGGAACTATGGTGCGAATATGGATGTTTCTGCTCTCCTGTATGCTGTTATTTGGAATTCTGGGCTGTAGTGAACCTAAAGTGACAGAGGTGGAGAAGATAAGGCTTCAATGTGTGGATTTATGCACTAGTGGTCAGCAATCAACCGTACCCTTCACAGAGATAACGTATACTGGTGCAGATGAAATTAGAACCTTCGTAAGTGCCATCGATAAGTCGGTCAAAATGAACGGGGAATTGGATTACGGGACTTATTTTCTGATGCATGTGTCCTATAAAGATGACATTCAGAAGACTTATGTCTTGAATATTTCTGATTCCGGTCAAAAGGGGATTAGAGGCCTGCTGGTCGATACTGAAGATAGCGGGCAAGGCTATGAGATCCCGGCAGTGATTCATGAAGAGCTAAGAGAGCTGATATACCGGAAATAATACTGAGAAAGGTTGATAGATGTGACAATAGTAGTGAGACGAGCCACAGTTGACGATGCCGAAGCACTGGCCAGGCTGAACTATGAGTTTAACGGCGGGGAGCTGCGGCAAGGTCAGGATATAATAGCGAGCTTAAGGAGCAATCGGGAATTGGTCGCTGTAGCTATAATGCTGGATGAAGTTGTAGCATTTGGGTGCGCACAGTGCTACAGGTCTCTCTGTTATCCTGATGCATATGGGGAGATTACAGAAATGTATGTATCAGAAGCTGCCCGAAGGAAAGGTGCGGCGACAACGCTGATTGCTTTTTTAGAACAGGAGCTAAACTGTCAAGGTGTCACCAGTGTTAAGATTCTAACCGGCAATACTAATAATCCGGCACTGAAGACATACCAAGCTAGTGGCTATATTACAAGTGCTGAAAGGGTGTTGCAAAAAAAGTGTAAAGCTTTTAACTATATTGATTGAACTTGGAAATATACAATAAAGGAAAAGTGGCGGAGGGGAATTTTGGAGCTGGAGGAGCGGTAGCGTCCGCCTTTAGGTTTGGATTTCTACTGCGATAAGCAGTTAAATTCAAGGGAATCCAAACCTAACAGCGGCCGGAAGCCCAAATATTCTCTGTAGTCACGGCTAATCCCCCAAATAGGAAAATCATAAGTTCAATCTATATAGTGAAGAAGTCATGAAATCCTTACAATATGAGTTGGGAACAGACCTTTATGAGGAGGAGGGGGAGCTGCCAAGCGCAAAATTATTTTGCCATTACGGAAGACCGGGAACACCGGGCTCGTTGAAGAACTTGGCGGCACCATTAACAGCGGCCCCGGGCTGTTTCCGATCAGCCCGACTTATTATGCATTGTATTTCGCCGACCCCTGCGGTAATCAGTATGAGCTGGTACACCGGTTAAATTAATGTTGTTCATGTACAGCGATCCTCTTACCGGGGGTCGTTATTGGTTTGCGTTCAGAGATATAGGAGCCGCTTAACGTAAGCACGGTGCCGAGCAGGATGGCCCAAGTGAGCTTTTCATGCAGAAATAGCGCAGCTGCAGCCACGGTAATGACTGGAACAAGATAGATATATACGCTTGTTCTGACCGCTCCCAAAATACCGACCGCACGGTTCCAGGTCACAAAGCATAACGCTGAAGCTCCCAGACCTAAGTATAGAAGATTCATAAGATTGGCAGACTCGCTTAATCTGTCCATACGGAGATGGAAATCCATCAGCGGCAGAGCGGGCAGCATCCCGAGCAGGCCATACAGAAACACTCTGCGGGTAACGCCGATAGTGTTATGCTGCAGTGCACTGATTTTGCGCATCAATACAGAATATATAGCCCAGACGACAGGAGCCAGTAAGGCCAGCAGGTCGCCAAGCGGATTCAGCTCCACGCGGAAGCTTCCATTCAGTAAGATGCAGACGATGCCGCTAAGAGCAATCAGAAAACCGGTGATGAATGAGGGAGTTAAGCATTCTTCCTGTAAGCAGAAGTGGACGATCACCGCGGTTAGAAACGGAGCAATCGACACAATTACACCGACGTTGGAGGCTAGCGTGTAGACAAGGGCAATATTCTCAATCAGAAAATATAAAGTGACTCCGCATAATCCGGCGGCCATCAATAGAGCTTCCTCCTTGAAGGAATTCGTCCGGATCCGGCGTGGATGGAGCAAGGACAAGACCAAATACCCCAGAATAAACCGGAAGAACAGGATTTCAAGCGGAGTAAAGTCTGTCAGCAATGTTTTGGTCGAGATAAAGGTGGTTCCCCAGATCATGATTGTAAGGAAGGCAAGCATATGTCCGGTGGCACCAGTGCGTTCGTGATTCATGATGAGGCGACCTCCGAAGTTTTCTCTTCCGCCTGCTGTGTAAATATCCGCAGATACTGCTTGGGGGTTAAGCCAATCAGCTTTTTGAAGAAATTAGTAAAATGGCTCTGGTCGCTGAACCCGGTCTGCAGGGCTACCTCCATCGGTAAAACCCCTTGCTCCAGCAGCCGTTTGGCCTGGCTAATACGAATCGTCTCCAGATAACGGTACGGGGAGATGCCTTTTTGCTTAGTAAACAACCGCAGCAGATGATATTTGCTCAGACCAGTCAATTCCGTCAGCTGATTCAGTGTAATATTTTCAGTATAATGACCCTCTATATATTGGCAGATCATTTTTATTTCCGACGTAAGCTCCTGAGCGGGAACAGGTGCACCAGCGTCTGAATATTCCCGCAGCAGCTGCTCCAGTAAGAACAGGAACAATTCTTCTTTCTGGAAATCCGCCTGTTCGTCCAGAAGCATCTGGTGCAGATCATGCAGCGGCGAAGCCAGCTCACTTTGGAAGAGTACGGCCTGTGTGAACCGCGGCAGATAATGCTTGCCTGTAATCTCATGCACATAATGGCGCATAACCTCCGGCTGGACATTAATGCAGCGGTAGTCCAGTGTTCTTCCATCCACCTGTTCACAGGAGTGGGGGTCCTGCGGGTTGAAGATGATCACATCTCCGCTGTTCAGGATATATTCCTCATTGCCACACTGTAGGTAACGTTTGCCTTGTTCAATAAACCCGATGACATAATAATCATGAAAATGATTGGGGAATTTCTGCATAATTCCTTCGAAACGGTATGCCTCCAGCGTAAGCTCTGTATCAAAAACGACTGTCCGGACTTCACGAGTCAACTGTGTTCACCTTCTTTCTCGGTAATGTATAGCTATTATAATACGAAAAGTATCGATGTTCTTGAATGATGTTGCGCTGAAAGGGAGCCGGCATCGTCCGTTTTTTGCCAGATTATAGTATAATGATGGGAGTTATCGGGATCGTATTGTTTGACAGGAGGATGTTATGGAGAATACCACCGTATACAAAGCAAGACGTTCTGCGGAACTACCACTGTTGATAGCATTAAGTGTGAATATGGGGTTGTGGAGCTATTTTATCATTATCGGCGTCTGGGATTTTTATTTGGCTTTTGCATGCATTCCTGTTTTTCTAGTTATTGAAGGGAATTTGATTTACCGGACAATTACAGCCAGAACGCCTTTCGAAATTGTATTGAGGCCAGATAGTATTACAGTTAAGGACCGGATCATTGAAGCCGGTGACATCAAGAATGTGTTTGTGAAAGGTTATTTTATGCCAGTCATCGGTATTAGACCCAAGGGTAACTTGCTCGTGCCTTATAAGAATTGTTTCCGTTTGGAAAATGATAATTACATAAATGGCCTGACGGAATGGGCGGAGCAGAGGCAAATCAAAGTCTCCCATAAGCGGTTTATGCGCTGGCTTTAAAAATAGATTCATAATCAGTATTATTAATCATGCATTGAGATTCGAAACGAGGTGCCCTTTTTTGTTCAAAATCATGTTGGTCGAAGACGATGTTACGCTATTCAACGAGATAAGGGAGCGCTTATCCCAATGGTCCTATGAGGTATACGGCATCTCGGATTTCTCCAAAGTACTGCAGGAGTTCACGGCGGTTAAGCCGGAGCTCGTCATCATTGACATCCAGCTGCCACTATATGACGGGTTCCACTGGTGCCGGATGATCCGGGCGCACTCCAATGTGCCGATTATCTTTCTCTCCTCCCGCGATCACCCGAGCGATATGGTTATGTCCATGCAGCTTGGTGCGGACGATTTCATGCAGAAGCCGTTCCATTTCGAGGTGCTGATCGCCAAAATCCAGGCTACCCTGCGCCGGGTGTACAACTACAGCAGCGAACGGACGGAGCTGAAGACATGGCGGGGGGCGACGATTGAATATGTAAAAAACACAGTTACAAACAGCCTTGGTGCCGCTCTGCTTACCAAAAATGAAATGTTCATTCTAAAAATACTGGTGGAGCGCAAGGATCAGATTGTGGACCGTGAGGACCTGATCAAAAACCTCTGGGATAATGAGCATTTCGTGAGCGATAATACGCTGACTGTGAATGTGAACCGGTTGCGCAAAAAGCTGGAGCCGCTGCAGCTGGACACCTTTATTGAAACCAGGGTCGGACAGGGCTATATGGCGACCGAAGAGGCGTCGTTATGATCACCAAATACATAAAAGAGAAGCGGAGCTGGCTCTGCCTGCTTGCCGGGATTCAAGTGATGATCCTGTTTGTTGCATTTGTGGATGCTTCTATACCCTTCCTGCCGCTTCTCTATATTGTTCTGCTCAATGTGCTGGTTTGTACGGCGTTTGTATTCATCCGGTTTCAAAAGGAGACCCGGTTCTACAGGGCCGTTAAAGCCTGGGACCAGGTGTATGATCTTGAAGCGTTTGACGAAGCGGACAGTCCGTTTGAACAGGTTGTGCAGGAGGCGGTAACTTCCCAGACAGAACGCTACCGCCGGGAATCCGCTGTGAGCTTCCGGCTGCTGGAGCAGGAGAAGGATGACCTGTTGTCATGGATTCATGAGGTGAAGACTCCGCTTACTGCGATGAAGTTAATGATTGAACGCCTTCCGGACGAAACGCTCCGGAGCCAGATCATGTACGAATGGCTGCGGATAAATCATCTGCTTGACCAGCAGCTTCATCAGAAGCGCATCCCGTTTATGCGCAATGATCTTTTCATCGAGGACACCGGACTTGAACCGATCCTTAATCAGGAGATCCGGGCGCTGAAGTCCTGGTGCATTCCCAAAGGAATCGGGTTCGATGTTTCGCTGGAGGCGGAAACGGTGCTCACCGACGGGAAGTGGCTCGGGTTCATGCTCCGGCAGCTGCTGACTAATGCTGTGAAATACAGTGAGGTTTCGGATATTGTTATTATGAGCAGGGAAACGGATGGACATGTTGTACTGGTCATTGAAGATCAGGGGAGAGGGATTGATCCCAAGGATCTTCCGCGTATTTTTGACAAGGGCTTCACCTCCACACTGGGCAGGCAGGAAGGGGCGGCTACCGGCATGGGCCTGTATTTGACGAAGCAGGTGGCGGAGCCGCTGCTGATTGACATCCGGGCGGAATCGGCACCCGGGAAAGGCACAACATTTACACTGACCTTTCCACGGGAGAATGATTTCGTGAGGCTTGCCGGCCAGTGACGGCGGGCAAGATTGTATTCGGCTTTTTTCATAGAATGAACTTTGAAATATACAAATTTTGAGAAAAAGTTGCGGAAGGGAATTTTGGAACTGTAGGAGCGTTAGCGTCCGCCTTTGTCTGCGGATTTCCACCGTGAACAGCGGTATAAATCAAGAAATCTGCAGACAACAGCGGCCGGAAGTCCAAACATTCTCTGTAGCGACGGCCATTCTCAAAATAATACCCATAAGTCCAATCGATATAGCGAATACCTTATCTTCGAAGTCCGTTTTCACGGATATCATTCAGCTCATTAGCCGACATTAATCCGGAGCTGTACAGATTCAGGTACTCTTCGGAAACACTCTGATTAAAGATCAGCATATCGTCAGAATTGATAGTTACGGGGATTCCGGCATCATACAGGGCCCGGATGGGATGGGTGGAGTAATTTTCTGTCCGGCCGAGCATGACATTGCTCGTCGGGCACACATTTAAGGTAATGTTATGCATGGCCAGCCAGTTCATAACCTGGGGAGACTGCGCTGCGGCGATTCCATGATGAACCTCCTGGAGATCCAACTCTTCGACGGCTTCCATTACATCATCGGCTGAACCGAATTCACCGGAATGAGCTTTCAGCACGAGTCCCGCTGCCTTGGCCCGATGATAGAGGGGACGGAAATTTCTTATCGGCTGGGCCAGTTCCTGACCGCAAATATCAACCGACTTGAACCAGTGATAAGACAGAATTTCATCTAACCGTTCTAAGGTTTCGTCAATATCACAACGGCTGTCAAATGCCAACTCTGGCAAAAATAATGTCTGCGGGGCATATTGATGACTCAAGCTGTCCATTGTATGTATGAAGGCCTCCATGCCTCCGAGCGCATCGATTTCATCTATACCATAACTGAGTGCCAAGAGCTCAATCCCGTCATCAGCAGCTTGGACGAAGGATGCCTCAATCCGTTTCAGATAACCTTGGGTACCAGGACAGTGGGTTTTCACATTGCTGACAAACCACTCCTGCATCTCGCCCAACGATCCGAATTTCCCGGAAGGCGGCAGGATAGAGGTATTGGTCCATTCTCCGATATACTTGATATTGCCTCCGCGCCCGGCATGGTTATGTAAGTCGCTTTTGGGGATTCTGCGCAGCACATCTAGTGACCGACTTTCCAGAACTTCTATGAATTGTTGTCTCATTGAACCCTCCTAATAGATCAAATGGCAATCAGGTGAAAATTGATAAGGTTAACTTGAATATAGCACACCAACTATATTAGTGGAACTTGACCTTACCTGAAGGGGCAGAAGTGACGGAGGGGAAGTTTGGAACTGTAGGAGTGTTAGCGACCGCCTGAAAGCTTTCCGGAGGAAGCTCGCATCGAAAGCATAAACTGTACACAGATTTTAACCGTATGGCGGTTCAGATCAAGTAACCTGTGAACAACAGCGGCCGGAAGTCCAAACATTCCCCGCAGTTACGGCGTATGCCCATTCCTCACTTTATTTAGGTAACAGGCATGTGACAATAATGTCACATGCCTGTTCATATTGTTCGGCGAATCGCAGGAAAAGAAAGCTGATCCCGCTTATGATGAAATTACAGAAAAGGAGTGGGTGAACATGGTCATTTTGCAAGCCAATAAAATCTACAAAACCTACGGAAATAAATTTAACAAGCAGGAAGTGCTCAAGGGAATTGATCTGCAGGTAGATAAAGGCGAGTTCGTCGGCATTATGGGAGCTTCCGGGTCAGGCAAAACGACCCTGCTGAATGTTCTATCCTCTATCGACCGGGTCAGCCAGGGGACGATTGAGATCGAAGGCAAGGAATTTACCGGGATGAAGGAGAAGCAGCTGGCAGAGTTCCGCAAGCACCATCTCGGATTTATTTTTCAGGAATATAATCTGCTGGATACACTGACGGTCAAAGAAAATGTGCTGCTGCCGCTCTCGATTACCGGGATTTCCAAGAAGGAAGCGCATGAGAAGTTTGAGCAGGTGGCCGGGGAGCTGGGGATTTCCGAGCTTCAAAACAAATATCCGGCGGAAATTTCCGGGGGGCAGAAGCAGCGGACTTCGGCAGCGCGGGCGTTCGTTCATGAGCCGAGCATTATTTTTGCAGATGAGCCTACGGGAGCGCTGGATTCCAAATCCGCTTCTGACCTGCTGAATAAACTCTCTGATATGAACAGCAAACGCCAGGCTACGATCATCATGGTTACCCATGATCCTGTAGCCGCCAGTTATTGCAGCCGGGTGGTCTTTATCCGTGACGGACAGATTTACACACAGCTCAACAAAGGCGACGAGTCCCGCCAGTCCTTCTTCAACGACATTATCAAAACCCAGGGTGTATTGGGCGGTGTTCAGCAATGAGCCTGAACTATATCGTTTTCCGTAATCTGAAAAAGAATCTTAAAAACTACTACCTGTATGTCTTTGCCCTGATTTTCAGTGTGGCACTGTATTTCTCCTTCGTTACGCTGCAATTCGATCCTGCGCTGGATGACATTGAGGGTTCGGTTAAAGGGGGGGCAGCCATCGGTACGTCTTCGGTACTGCTGGTGGGGATCGTCGCAATCTTCCTGCTCTATGCCAATACGATCTTTATCAAGCGGCGCAGCCGTGAGATCGGGCTGTTCCAGCTGATCGGACTCACCAAAGGGAAGATCTTCAGACTGCTGAGCGCTGAGAATCTGATGCTATATTTCGGATCGATGATTCTCGGTATTGCTGCTGGTTTTGCTGTTTCACGATTGATCCTGATGGTCCTGTTCAAAATCCTTGAGATCGACGCAATGGCAAAGCTGCGTTTCTCACCTGATGCGCTGGTGCGGACGATCGTCGTCTTTGCTGCCATCTACCTGCTGATTATGCTTATGAACTATCTGTTCATCAAAGGACAGAGCATTTTATCTCTGTTCAAAGCGGGTGCAACAACCCAGACACGCGTCCGCAAAATGCCGCTGTGGGAAATCATTCTCGGTCTCCTGGGCATTACCTTTATTGCCGCAGGGTATTATATTTCAACTCAGCTCTTCAGCGGCAAATTTAAGGAAATGGCCGAACTCATGACTGCGATGATTGTCATCCTCGCTCTGGTGATTATCGGTACGTATCTGTTCTACAAAGGTTCGGTCAGCTTCCTGTTCAATGCCATCCGTAAGAGCAAAAAGGGTTATCTCTCGATCAATGAGGTGCTGTCACTCTCCTCGATTATGTTCCGGATGAAATCAAACGCGCTGCTGCTGACCATTATTACTACGGTATCGGCGCTGGCCATCGGCCTGCTGTCCCTCAGCTACATCTCCTATTATTCGGCAGAGGCAACGGCCAAACAAAGCTCACCGCATGATTTCGGATTTGCCCGGGCAGCCGTGAAGGAGAAGTTTGTGCAGGCCCTGGATGCGAAGCATATTGAGTACAAAGAGATAGACATGCATCCGGTTCGGATGGAAGTCGATGCTTCTAAGATTATGGAACATTCGGAGTTTGCAGCTCCGGGGGATAATGTACTTACGACTTCTGTAGTGAGTGACAGTGAAGTCGAAGGTATGGATCTGAAACCGGGTGAAACACGGATCGTGGGCTACGGAGGTGCGCTGGAAAAGTTCATGTCGCTCAGTAAAACCGGCGAAGTGGGGTTCCATACTGTTAATGGTACGATTAAGCAGCAGCTTAACGGGATATTCGAGACCCCGGTGCTGCCCTTCTATTACGGTGAAGGCGGCGGAATCTTCATTGTAGATGAGACTGTATTCAAGGAACTGATGCTGGTGCGGGATCCTAAGCTGCAGAAAAAACAGGAGGTGGCGGATTATTACGGTATTGAGCTGACCAACCGCTCACAGATCGATACTGCAAATCAAATCTATATGGACCAGAAACCGCAATCACCAGCCTTCTCCCAGTATGAATACGTGCTGAACCAGCGGACTAATATGGGAATGATAATGTTCATTGTCGGCTTTCTCGGCCTGACCTTCCTGATCACCTCCGGCTGTATCCTGTACTTCAAGCAGATGGACGAAGGTGAAGAGGAAAAAGGCGGGTATACCATTCTGCGCAAGCTGGGCTTCACCCAGAGTGATCTCCTGCGCGGAATCCAGTATAAGCAGCTGTTCAACTTCGGCATTCCGCTGTTCATCGGGCTGTGCCACAGCTATTTCGCGGTCAAATCGGGATGGTTCTTCTTCGGAACCGAGATGCTCACACCGATGATTCTGGTTATGCTACTGTATACGGTGCTGTATTCAATTTTCGGATTCTTATCCGTACTCTATTACAAACGGGTAATCCGGGAATCGTTGTAAAGTAAATACGGGGCAGTTCAGAACGCTATATGCGCTTTTGGACTGTCTTTTTAATGTCACAGGGAAGGCAAAAGATCATTGACAGGTTTCCAGTAATTACATATCTTTACGGAGATAAGCATACAGGATTGGAGGATGAGAGATGTCCATTTATTTGGTTAGACACGGCAGGGATGATGAAGGTTACCGGGGAGGCTGGAGTCAGCGGGGATTGAATGCGGAAGGGTACAGGCAGTCGGAACGGCTGGGGATCTATTTAAACGAAAATAAGGAGCTTTATAATATACACCGGATTGTCAGCAGTGACCTAACCAGGGCACTGGATACAGCAGGTGAGATTGCTGCGAAGCTCGGGCTTTCGGTAGAGCAGGACAGTAATTGGAGAGAGACCAATAACGGGGCTGTTGCAGGTATGCCGAACGAAATCGCCGATGAGCGGTATCCCGGTCTATATTTTGCAGGGCTGCGGATGGATGAACGTTATCCAGGCGGGGAGAGTCCGCTTGAATTTTTTACACGGATTAAGAATACTTTCGAACAATGGTGCCGGGAGCAGGAGGAGCAGCTTCACCGTGAAAATGTATTAATCGTAACCCATGGCGGTGTAATCAATGTGGTCTATCATCTGGTGCGGGGGCTGGAGTGGACGAATCTGACCAAAGCATTTCCGTCTTCATACACCAGCGTACATAAAATAGAGCACAGCAATGGGAAATGGGAGATTCAATTAGCATATCAAGAAAACAACTCGAACTGAGTATGTTCAAATACTGGGACGTGAAGTTCGAAGACTACTACCAGAAAGTAAAAGGCCCTGTGCTGTTTCTTCCCAGTGAAGAAGAGTGGGCGAATGAGCAAATATGAATCTGGAGGGATCCTTAATGCCTTATGCGATTGTGGGTTATTTTGATCCGGATACAGACAAGAAAATCAAAGCAATCTGGAAAACCTTTGCGGATACCGGTCTCAGCGGGTATTTGCATGAATCGGAGAATGATCCCCATATTAAATTTGCCATGTATGAATCAATCGGTACGGATAACGCGCTGAAATGCCTTGAAGCATTTACTGGACGATTTACGAAACCAGATCTTCATTTTAAGAATTACGGGATATATCCCGGTGATAAGCCAATCCTATTTCTGGATCTTTCAGCTACCCTGCAGATGCTTGAACTGCAACTGGAAGTTAAAACGGCCTTTAGCCCCTGGGGTGAAGAAGCTAAGGTTAATTTTTTTGATCAGGGAATCTGGAAACCGGACTGTTTTCTGACAAATGCAATGGATAAGGCTGATGTGGATCAGGCAATCCGGATTTTATATAATACACAGCTCCCCTTCAACGGTTATCTGACAAGCCTTGGTCTGATCAGTTTTTATCCGGCCAGGCAGATTGGCAGGTTCGCTCTTCAGGATAAAGGGACTGTTACCGGGGGCGGAACAACAACCGGACAGAATCCGGGGCTGGACTGACATAGTTGCCGGGTGAATTGCGGGTCAAGCTTGGCGAGTTCTGTAAAATAGCTGCCGATAATGTGATTGAGGCCGATAGCTCCTTTTTGGAAAGTAAGCGAATGGAGTGCCGGAACATGACTGTAGTAGTACCTTTTTTCCCGTTTGGGCAGCTTATAGATCGTCGGGGGTGCATAGGTTACGGCGTCGAAGGTATTGGCGATACGGTAGCTGCTGCGTACATACGTAGTGAATGCTTTTTTGAAGGCCGGATCACCGACCCGGGGGGAGCCATAGGTGTACAGTATGGGTGAAGTGAAGACGGTATTGGCTGCAACATCAACGGCACACAGTGTAGCTAGGGCTGCCCCGAGGCTGTGGCCGGTGATGATTAAGGTTTTGCCGGGCGGCAGACTGGCGAGCACTGAGAGGATCTCACTCCTGGCTGATGAATAGATGTCGGTGAACCCGCGGTGGGTCAGGCAGTCTTCCTTGATATATTTGAATCTCTTTTGCGAAGCGATAATGTCAGAAATCCAGTTGGTGGTCGAGCTGGTTCCCCGAAAGGCAATAATAAATTCCTCTGGCGATTCCAGGATGAATCCGAACCTTTCCCAGATGTTTCCTACCGACTTAGCCATAATTGTATATTTCAGCGAATAATTAAACGGCACCGCGAATGAGCCGTCCGGATTATTGAATTGCACATAGGTCTGACTGCATACAGCCGCCAGAAAGGTTGCCCGCTGCTCAAAGGTTGTATTGTTGCCCACCTGCATCCCGCCTTTCTATCTTCCAATTATGTATGATGGAATAGGCGGATAGGTGCGTGTACTCCCAGTTTAACCGGAAATTAAAAGGAGGTCTGTCAGTGAAATCAGTAGCCTTCGATCTTGGTGATACGCTGATTTATTATGAGAACGTGCCGCTCAGCTGGAAGAATCTGTACCGGAAAGCGCTGATTGAGATTATGGAAGCTATACATATCCCATGCACTGAGGAGCGCATTCATAAGGCTGAGCATGTGCTGTCCTTGTACAACACAAGAATAAATCCCAGAGACTATGAAATAAAAGACACTGAGATTTTTAATGCGGTGCTTGCCAAATGGGGAGCAGACAGCCGGTATGCGGGTCAGGCCATCCATGTATTTTTTAGCTTTTTTCAACAGCGGTCCAAGGTTTACGAGGATACGGTGAGTATGCTTAAGGAATTAAAACGTAAAAATATTCGCATAGGAATCTTAACGGATGTACCTTATGGCATGAGTAAACCTTATGTGCAGCGGGATATCGGACCTATCCGGGAATATATCGATGTACTCCTGAGTTCTGTGGATGTCGGTTATAGAAAGCCACGGACTGAAGGATTCGCACAATTAGCAAGAGAACTGGGGACGGCGGTTAATCAAATGATCTATGTCGGCAATGAACAGAAAGATATTACCGGAGCCAATCAGTCTGGTGCTGTATCTGTGTTAATCAATCGCGAACAACAAGCTGTTGACTGGGGTCAGCGGATCTCAATTCTTTCCCTCTCCGAAGTATTAAATTATATATAAGCCTGCAAGCAGCCTGCAATGGCCAGCGGCAGGCTTTTTCGGCTATGCTTCAACTCTGATCACGATTCTTCCGGCCGGGGAATTTTCCAGTACTTCCTTCCGTCTGAGGTTCTGCCCAGAAGGCGGTTGTCAACCAGTTCTCTTCGTAAAAAGCAGTGATCATTAAAGGTGTGATTGTCTTTGATAATCTCATTGATCTCTGCCTCGGTATATTCCACACCTTCTGCGAAATTTGCACTTAAATACTCTACAACGATTCTTTGATTGGTACGTTTGGCGGGCCAGCTGCGCAGCTTACGGTCACGGTCCAAAAAATTATCCAATTTACTCTTCATTATAGTGATCCTCCATTTTAAATAGTGATTAATTTTATTATAATCTAATTATATATATATCTAATTATAAAGCAATTGTATTTTTCCTGGTGTCGTCAAAACTTAAATTTTTTGTAAGCTTGATGAATGTTTAGCTGCACTACACACGTTCATATGGGATAATTATCCTAAGTAGAACAAGCAATGGAGGATGAAGGATGTGCGGATAGCCAATAAAACAATGGTTGTAACCATTACTTTACTGTTAAGCCTGACCGGGTGTTCTAATTTCGGAGTAAAGGGAGACGTTCAGGCGGATCATCAGGAAGCTAGCTCAATGGTTGCTGCCGTTCAGGAGTATGACTTATCTTCACTGGTATTGGAGCTGCCTGCTGACTGGGAGCTGGACACGGGGGATCCAATGAATTATTTGCTAAAAAATGACCGGGGTGAAAGAGTAGGACGAATCTCTTCAAGTCCATATGTAGCTGATTTTGAATTTAAGCATGCACTGCCTAATCACAGCTCGGTCATAAACGATGAAACGATAAATCTGCCTGCGGGAGTATGCAGATTAATCACTCTCGATGCTGATAACGGGCCGGCAGCATCCGGAGCGACCGGAACTCATAATACATACTACGGGATTGTAACCATCAAGGATAAAGTGAATTATATTCTGGAGTTTACGAATCTGGATAAAGATCCGCAGAGCAAGCAGCAGTTCATTGATCTCCTGAACAAAATTTCGCTGAAGGAACCAGTCAGCTAGTTAGAGAATCCGTCAATACGGTGCACGAACTGTCGGAGCCTGGCGGCGTGATTTTGTTAATCTGGACTTGAGGAAAGGAGGAAGCTGCATGAATCCGCTGGAGGATATGAATAAGGCGCTCGCCTATATCGAGGAGCAGCTATCGGGTGAAATCGACTATAAGGAAGCAGCAAGGCGGGCGGTATGCTCGGAGTATCATTTTAAGCGGATGTTTTCTTTTCTGGCCGGAATCCCGCTGTCTGAATATGTGCGCCGCAGACGTTTGACGCTGGCAGCCTTTGAACTGCAGCATAGTTCCTTTCGGATCATCGATATCGCTGTCAATTACGGTTACAGTTCACCCGATGCTTTTACCAAGGCTTTTCAGCTGTTTCATGGAGTCACACCTTCTGAAGCGAGAGTCAACGGTCAACTGCTCAAGGCCTTTCCTCGGATGACGTTTCAATTAACAGTCCAGGGAGGAAATGAAATGAATTACCGTATGGAAGAGAAGGAAGCATTCCGCATTGTAGGTCTTCATAAAAGAGTGCCGATTATTTTCGCGGGAGTGAATCCGGAAATTGCGGCGATGTGGGGAAGTTTGAATATGGAGATGATCAGCCAGCTTAAAGCTCTCTCCAATACAATACCCCAAGGGATGATCAGTGCTTCTGTGAATTTTCCGGAGGGCCGGATGGAGGAAAAGGGGGAATTGGATCATTATATCGGCGTGGCTACGACACTGGATTGTCCAGAGCCCTTCTCGCAGCTTGAGGTGCCTGCCGCTACCTGGGCTGTATTTGAAGCCGTGGGTCCTTTTCCAGATACACTGCAGAATGTTTGGGGAAGAATCTACTCTGAATGGTTCCCTTCCTCACATTATGAGCTGGTGGAAGGGCCGGAGATTTTGTGGAATGAAAGTAAAGATACATCCTCACCCGCATACAGAAGCGAGATTTGGATTCCTGTAGTGAAAAAAAACTGAGCAGCACAAATAGAAGCTCCCGGATGATCCGTTGATCCCGGGAGCTTCTACTGGTTAACGTTAAGAATACCGATTAGTTGAGCTGTGACATATATTCGTACGCGGTGACGCCGAACATGCTTTTAAAATGCCTGTTCAGATGGGTTAGATCGAAAAACCCGCATTCGGCTACAGCCGCATAGATATCTTTGGTGTGTTCGATGGAGCGCTTAGCGTATTCCACTTTGCAATTCAGAAAAAATTGATAAGGCGAAATGCCGGCATGCTGCTTGAACCCGCGGATAAGCTGGAATTTGGATATGCCGAATTCGTTACTGAGATCCTCCAGCTTCAGCACCTGGTTAAGGCTGCCCATCATCATCTCTTTAGCCCGTTCGACAAACCGGTTGTCCGTTCTATGAGCTGTATCGGCTGAAGTATGGGATAGACGCTCAACAAGAGAGAGCAGCAGTTCATTGCATAAGGACTCCTCTTGGCCGGTTTGGACGGCTTCCGCGAGGGAGCAGATGCAGCGCGCTAACCACCGGTCATATACAATAGGGGTATCGAACCGGAGCTCCTTACTTCCGAGTATCTCTGACACCAATTCGGGTCTTAGATAGAGCATGACATAATCAATGCCGGCCCGGTCATAAGAGCTGCCGTCATGATACTGCTCACGGTTAAAAAGCATAACGCCATTCCGGTACGAAGACTGAAAGCTGCCGTTCAGATTGTACTGCTGGATGCCGCGCAGGGTTACACCGACAGCATATTCTTCGTGGCAGTGCTTTTTGTAAGTGAAGTCGCTCATGCTAGCGGACAGCGCCAGGATATCCTCCGATTTTTTATAAATAAACTGCTCCACTGCGTGCACCTCCATTCTTTATAAAAGCCCCGACACCATTACGGCCGAATAGACCAGAAACAGCGCCATAATCGTATTCGCCGCCCGCTGGTGATTCAGCAGAAACGATCTGAATACAGAGCCGAAAATAAGCCAGGCTATAAAAGCTGAAAATCCGATAACAGTTATACTAATAACGAATACCGTCAAGATAAGCGGCGAACTGTAATAAGGCAGCACATAACTCGGGATCACGGTTAAGGTAAATAAGATAACCTTGGGATTGACAAACTGCATCAGTAAGCCGGAAGTAAAGCTGGACTGATGCTGCTCAGGGGATTCCGCCGAACCCATCCGGAAAATTTGATACGCCAGATAGAGCATGTACAGACAGCCTACGATCTGCATGATGCTAAGTATACTCGGCAGGATACCGGTAAGCATCCGGTTAAGCATGGCAGACGCGCCAAGCAGCAGGCCGAAGGCCATCGTCGCACCGAGCACATAGTTCATCACCTGCCTCATACTGTAATGCTGGACGGATGAAAGAATGACGATATTGGTGGGCCCGGGGGTAAAAGTAACAATAACACAGTAAACGAGAAAAGCGGTTAGATTCATACTGACCTCCTGATTCATAGTCAACAAGAATCCTACACCTTCCCGCCTGGAGGCCTATAGTATATTATTGCAGAATTTCTATTCCACACACCAGATCATTTTGTGTACACTTACCTTAAGCAGCAGCTTAATCTGGTTTTGAGGTGTCTGAGAAATGTATACGAAGCTGATTATAAGCAGGCTAACGCCTGAGGATAAAGAAGCAGCAGCCCGGATTTTTGAAATTTCAATTAAGGATGCTTTTGAACAAGAGGGACTTGGCGATTTGCGCGAGGATATTCAGCATGAAATTGAGGTGAAAAGAAAGCTTGTCATAAGCTCGCTCTCGGGTGGCAACCCGGATACCTTGTTTATGCTAGCCAAGCTGGACGGGACAGCAGCCGGAACCATTTCCTTCGGTCCCTGCGGAGAGGATATCCGGGTATGTACAGGCGGTGAGCTGAATGATACAGGTGAGCTGGGCAGTTTATACGTATTGCCGCAGTTTCAGGGCCAGGGTGTGGGCTCAGCGCTGATTAAGAGCATGGCTGCGTGGCTTGAAGGGCAGGGGATTCAGCGGTTCTGCCTGGACAGCGGCTACAAGCGCGCGCAGCAGCGATGGCTCAGAAAGTTCGGGGCGCCGTATAAGACGATTCAGGACTACTGGGGCCTTGGCAATGATCATATGATATGGTTATGCGATGTGAAAGACTATATAGAACTGCCCAATAACGGCGGATTAACGGTATTCTAAATGGAGATTGTCACTGTCAAAGTACACAAGATCTCCTTGTTCATAATGCCATACCGCTTTGAGGTGAGTGGGCTGCCGGACGCCGCCGATCATTCTGTAGGTATCCATATAGGCGGTCCATTTCACCTTTTGCTTTGAACCGTCCATCCCGATGGCCGTGCGGTCTTCCGTCGTGAAAGAGCTGCATTCCCCGTTCTCGCGAAAACTGAATATTCCGCTGGCTGTAATTCCGTAACGGGAGATAATAGCTTCCGCATGCAGATCGTCTATAGGGTTCCAGGTAATGTAGCTTTGCAGTGCAGCGCTAGGCAGCAGCATAACCTCTGACAGAAAGGTGACCAGACTCGCCTGATCCATTTCCCCGCCACGCTGGTTAAACAGAGTAAACGTCTTGCCGAGAACGCCCTTCATGCCGCCTTGACCCCCTACATAGGAGTCGAGTCCCTGAAAAGGGAGACCATACATGGAAGTGTTAATAAAGGCAATTCTGGCGGGCTGCTCTATGAAATTGTACTGGGTATAGTTTATGGTGATAGGCGGTTTGCCGGGGCTCAGGATGAAATCAACCTTACGGAAATCGGCCTTCATAGAGGACATCTGGGGCATTCCGGTAAATCCGGCGGTTTCAAAATACTTCCGGACAGGCGGCGGCAGCGCAGCCCAATCCTTCTTGGTGAGTACTTTATTCGACGCACTTGGTGCACCCTTGAGCAAACCGGAGGCTAATTTATGAAACTCAGCTTTGGTTTTGGAGTAGGGGATGTGCCAAAAGGCAACTGTAGCGGTAACGAGACAGACAAAAATAATCATCAGCAGGATCATAACGGTTCTACTCCTTTTCTTCATCTGGAGAGCCAGCTTCCATCCGGGCAATGTTATCAGTGAGCTTGGTCAGTCCCGTGAATAGTCCGCTGGTCAGCTCCGCATTGAAATCCTGGAATAAATCGTCCATGAACTGTTCTTCCTCCCGGTTTCTACCCGCAAAATAAACCCTACATTCTTCGGTAAGCCGTACACGCAGAATCCTTGCATCTTTTTCATCCTTTGAGAGTGCCACAAATCCCTGCTTCTCCAGTAGAAGGGCCATTTTCTTGACATTTTGTCTGGAGCTCCCGATCATCGCAGCCAGATCCCTTAAGGCGGGTGCAGGTGAGCCGCTCTTTAAAATAACAGCTATCAGCAGCCACTGTTTCATTGTGATCTTCTCATCCAGCTTATCACCCAGCACCTGAAGACGGTTGGCGAGCGTAAGGAAGGCGCCGAGGATGTAAGCCTGCTGTTCTTTTTCGTCCATTAGATTCTTCTCCTTTCATAAAGGGTAACCTATTACACATTTATTATATGCAACAGGTTACCTTTTTGTCTACGATAATTTATTCCGGCTTCTACATCCGGGGGCGGAGGGCAAAATGGTCTTGCAGACCGTTAAGCAGCTCCGTGATCAGGCTTATAATGAACAGGACTGAAGGGCTGAAGAATACATACACGTTTATATTCAGTTTAAATAAGGGATTTATGATCCTTATATATTAGTTGTGTAGGAGGAGTGGCAAATGAGTCAACAAATCAAAAAAGCGCCGCAGCAAGCAGAATTAGCCATCGATGCGCAGGGGCTGGTCAAGGTGTTCGGAGACAACCGAGCGGTAGATGGGGTGGATCTTCAGGTAGCCACCGGTTCCATCTACGGGGTGCTCGGGCCGAACGGTGCCGGGAAAACGACAGCGATCCGCATGCTGGCTACCTTATTGCGCCCGGATGCCGGATCCGCCAGAATCTTCGGGCATGATGTGGTGAAGGAGCCGCAGATCGTACGGCAATTGATCGGGGTAACCGGACAATACGCATCCGTCGATGAGTCGCTCAGCGCAACCGAGAATCTGGTGATTTTCTCCAGGCTGCTAGGACTGGGCCGTGCGGAGTCCCGGCGTAAAGCAGCGGATCTGCTGGAGGAATTCGGGCTGACCGAAGCCGCCAAACGTCCGCTTAAGCATTTCTCCGGCGGGATGCGCCGGCGGCTGGATCTGGCCGCAAGCCTGATCGCCCAGCCGCCGCTGATTTTCCTGGATGAGCCGACTACGGGGCTTGACCCGCGCACACGCAACCAGATGTGGGATACGATCCGCCGGCTGGTGGGCTCGGGTTCAACGGTCCTTTTGACCACACAGTATCTGGAGGAAGCGGATCAGCTGGCAGACCGGATAGCGGTTATTGACCACGGAAGAGTGGTTGCCGAAGGTACCGTCGATGATCTGAAATCCTCTGTCGGCAGCTCATCGCTGCACCTAAGAGTGGAGAACCCGCAGCAAATAATGGTTGCCCGGCAAACTGTTGAACGGGTGCTGCGGGTTCAGGCCGCTGTATCCGCAGAAGCTGCCAAGATTACTGCGCCGATGGGCAATGCGGATCAGGTAACCGATCTGCTGATCGCCCTTCGTGCAGCGGGAATCCCCTTATCCGAAATGAGTGTACAGAAGCCGACCCTGGACGAAGTTTTCCTGTCCCTGACCGGCCATGGTGTAGAGGATAACGCAGCACAGGTATCAGGAAAAGATAACAAAACGGAGGGACAACAATATGAGCACATTAATTAAGCCGGGGGCTGAGCGCCAGTTGAAGAATCACTCCAGCTTCGGCCAGGCGGTCCGCAATTCCCTGACAATGGCCTACCGGGGGCTGCTGAAAATCAAGCGTACCCCTGAGCAGCTGTTTGATGTTACGTTTCAGCCGATTATTTTCACCCTGATGTTTACCTATATCTTCGGCGGAGCGATCTCTGGTGACGTGGTTAGCTACTTGCCGGTAATCATCCCAGGAATTCTGGTGCAGACGGTCATCACCACCTCCATCGTCACTGGCGTACAACTGCGTGAGGATATGGAAAAAGGGGTGTTCGACCGCTTCAAATCACTGCCGATTTCGCGGATTGCGCCACTGGCGGGAGCACTGCTCGCAGATACGGTCCGTTATACCATCGCAACGGTACTGACCTTTGTTATGGGGTATCTCATGGGTTATCGTCCTGAGGGCGGGATTGGGTATGTTGCAGTTGCTGCACTGCTGGTGATCGCCTGCTCTTGGGCTATCAGCTGGATCTTCGCGTTCTTCGGTGTAATCGCCCGTACGGCTTCAAGTGTGCAGGGGATATCCATGATTGTGCTGTTCCCGCTCACGTTCCTCTCCAACGCCTTTGTGCCGGTTGATACTATGCCTGACTGGCTCCAGTGGTTCGTCAAAATCAACCCGATTTCCCACCTGGTTACGGCAGTCCGTGAATTAGCTAATAGCGGAACGGCAGGGTCGGATCTCGTCTTTTCGCTGGTCGGTGCTGCTGTGATCGTGGCTATCTTCGCCCCGATTACCGTCCGCGCTTACATGCGCCGCACCTAATGTGGTACGCCAAAAAGCTTCTACAGCATCTGCTGCAGAAGCTTTTTTTGCGGGATTGACAGATGATGGAATGAAGGGTATTATGATTTTGGATTTAGTAATTTAGTAAATTAGTAAATTAGTAAATACAATTGGAGCGTGTAGAGATGAAAATTCCAACCACCCTAAAACATAAACCTGTGATCGTTTCCGAAAATTATGAGCAGGTAGACGGCCGTTATGCCGGCAACACTGATGCCCAGGGGCTGTCCCTCGGCTTAGCCCAGTGGAATGACCGGGGAAAGGTCGATATCTCAGCCAAGGTATGGAGACATACAGGGGAGAAGTGGTCCAGACAGTCGGAAGAGCTGCCGATGCACCGTGTGCTGGATCTGGCGATCCTGATCTGCAGAAGCAGCTTATATTTCCAGGATGCTTACCGTATGCCGAAAATGTATGACCCGGAGAACACGACGATTGACCGCATCGGCCTGCAGGGAGATGCCATGAATGTGGCTGTGTGTACTGACAATCCAATGATTGATAATGATATTAAGCTGTTTGCCCAAGCGCTTGGCGAAGACGGTGAAATGATCGGGGAGCGGTTAAGTGTATTATCCCGTGTACTGAAGGAAATGGGCTATTAAGACTTCCGCAGAAGGAGAGAATAATGTGGACAAGAGCAAACGTAAGGAGCTTCAAGAGGAATACAAGCAGATTAAAACCTACATGGGTGCCATCCAAATCACTAATAAGCTCAGCGGTAAAATCTATATCGACACCTTTTCCAATCTGAAGAACAAATGGTTTACCCTCCAGATGCAGCTGGATATGGGCCGGTTCGCAAATGCAGAGCTGCAAAAGGACTGGAAAGCGCTTGGGGCAGAGAATTTCAGCTATGAAGTGCTGGAGGAGAAGGAAACTGACGAAATCGCCGATGTGAAATGGGAATGCAAGGTAATGCTGAAACGGTGGCTGGAGGAATTGCAGCCCTATGAAGACAAAGGCTACAATAAACCACTGCAGAGATAATAGGACAAACGGCCGATAGGGCTCCCCCGGGAACACTAACGGCCGTTTTATTATCTGTACACCAACACTCCAACATGAGATAGATCAGCATATACCGAAACTTCCAAATTTAGGATGCGTATTAATGGGAGACACGTAAGAAGGAGGCATCGGGAATGGCAAACGGAGCAAAAAGGTTTTTTAAGATTTTTTCCAAAAATATAAAAGAGTTAACAGCTGCAGCCCCCTATCAGGTGAATGGCCTGCGAGTGATCTGCGTGCACTGTCAATATGATAAATTCGATCATGGCTATGCGCAGTTGAATACCGCTTTACTAAGTTTCTTGAATCTTGATTTCGCCAACCGTTCAGCGAATATATTGACCTGCGACCGCTGCGGGTATGTTCATTGGTTTAACAAGGACATTAAGAAGGTGCGGACTTGAACAGCAAGCGCAAATTTGCCGGATTCGGTGCGTGTTTACTGTCGGTAAGCCTGTTGTCCACCTCATGTGATTCCAAGTCCGAAAAGCTGTCCGTTAAGGAAGCTGAAACAATTATTCAGGAGTTGCTGAGTCCGCAGGAAGCCAGTCTGGTTAGTGATCTGAAGGAGATTACACCCTCTGAGGTCTGGTCAGAGACCAAACATCAGATTTTTAAAGACAGCAGCAGCCTAGAGACCTTTGTTGTCGCTGAAGGGAAGGCTGCAGTAGCAGGGAACGGATTTGGAGGGGCGGGTGTAACTAGTATGGTGCCCTACGATGTGAATAATGACGGGACTACGGATCTTGTATATGCCTATTCTTTCGGCTCCGGTATCCATCGCTCAGTGATCTCCTGGATGGATTTAAATACAATGACTGAGTATTCTCCTCAAGGTAAGATAGAGCAGCCTGTTCGTGATTCAATACAAGCGAGCTTCCGCACCTATGATTTGATTTTGGACAAAGGAAAAAATAAAATCGTCGTTTATCAGATTGTTAACAAGCAGAACAAAGAAGATGTCTATAAAGCTCTGCAGAAGTACCCCTCGAAAAAGGATATTCAATCGATGGACCTTAAACAGGAAGGTCTTCTCTACGTAGAGAATGATGTGCTGTTCTATGAAGCCGTAGACGTGAAGTAACTGCTTATATATAAATAGGTTTGGAGATGATTACATGTTCCTGCGAAGTGTGGAGATTCTACCGAAAAAGGATACGGATCTATCCCGCTATCCATTTACCATATCAGCCCTGAAAAATGTACACCGTCTTGAATTCAAGACGAATGTTACCTTTCTGGTTGGCGAAAACGGCTCAGGAAAGTCCACACTGCTGGAGGCAGTAGCATATCAGTGCGGATTCAATACGGCAGGCGGAGGCAGGAACAATACTTACGAGGTAGATGCTTCCCATTCGGCGCTGGGAGATCACCTGCGTTTATCCTGGCTGCCCAAGGTAACGGACGGTTTTTTTCTCAGGGCGGAGACCTTTTACCACTTTGCTTCACATATTGATACGATGCCTTCCAGCTTAAGGTATTATGGGGGGCAGTCTTTACATGAACAGTCCCATGGTGAGGCGTTTTTGTCGCTGTTTAAGCACCGTTTCGGAAAAAAGGCGATCTATCTGCTGGATGAACCCGAAGCTGCGCTATCACCAGCCCGGCAATTGTCATTGCTCCGAATCATTAAGGATCTGGATCAAGAAGCCCAGTTTATCATCGCAACGCACTCCCCGATTCTCCTTGGCTATCCGGATGCCCAAATCCTGAACTTTGACAGTCAGCCTGTAGGGGAGATTCAGTATGAGGACACATTGCACTACATCCTAACCAGACGTTTTCTCGAAAACCGGAAGGCGGTATTACGGGAGCTGTTCAGTGATGAATAGGTTCGTTATTAGGAGCCTGATCTCATATCAATAATAGATGGGTTATAGGGTGAATTTACTGTAAGCAGAAGCCGCGCATCGCGCGGCTTTTTTATGCGGATATCGCCCGGAACTTAGACGGGATCTGCTCCCGTATAAGATTAGGAAGAAATAATTATCGGACTTTTACGAATTTAATAATAATAAATATTATGAAAAAGAAGTAATTTTCACGAGATTGCATTTTTTGTTAGTCTAATTTTATTATGAATAGTTATACTAACAAAAATTGAATTCCATTTTTTTCTTGACATGAAACAGTAATAAAATTACAATTGAAGCGGTTACATAGGTATTATACGGGAATAAATGTTAGGTTGTGTGTTATTATTGTCAAATTGTGTTTGGTTTAAATTTAGGAGGTGAGTAGCCGGAAGTATCATATAGATAGAATAAATGATAACGAATTGATAACGTGTTAGGTTTATTTTGAGGAACATATTTAAGGGGGAACGCTTGAGGATGAAAAAGAAGAATGCTATTCTCGCGCTTATTCTGTCATTTGCTATGCTTTCGGTGACTGCATGCAACAACAACTCCAATAATGCCAACGGCAATAGTGGCAGCGGCAATGACAGCAGCAAGCCTGCCAGTACCAATAGTGCGTCTAACACGAAGAATAATTCGGGAGAATCCGCTCCTAAAAATGAAAGCGCTTCTGATCCTGAGATTAAGGCAGGAAGCTCGGTGACCATTTTCAATCCGAAGATGCCTACACTGGATCCGACGCAGTGGCAGGGCCAGATTCTTGTTGAACAAGGCACTCTGCTCGAAGGGCTGTATGGATACAATCAAAAAAATGAAATCGTCCCTAAGATTGCTACGGGATATACAGTTTCTGAGGATAAAACGACCTGGACGTTCACCCTCCGGAAGGATGCCAAATGGTCCAACGGTGATCCGGTTACTGCTAATGATTTTTATTATTCCTACATGTACCAGCTGGATCCTAAGAATACGACCGCACAGCTGTGGCTTAGCGTACTTAATTTTGTAAAGAACTCTTACGCATATCACGCTGGGTCGGTAAGTAAAGAAGAAGTCGGACTCAAAGTAATTGATGATTATACCTTACAAATTACCACCACGCTGCCTCATGCCATTTTGGGAGATCTGGTGCTGGCCGGAGCGATGCCGATGAATCCCAAGGTTGTTGACGCGCATCCGAGTGACTGGTTTGCACCAGAGAACTTTGTCAGCAACGGGCCGTATATGGTTAAATCGTTCACACCTAACGGAGAACTTGTAATGGTAAGCAATCCCAATTATGTGGGTGTGAAGGATCAGCTGAACCGCGGGAATGTAGAAACGATCCATGTACTCCCGGCCACAACCGTGCCGGTAGAAGATTACATGGCTGGTAAAACCGAAGTAGCGCTGGTGCAGACCACATCGGATTTGCAGTATGTGAAGTCACATGATCTGAATTCAGAGCTGTTCACAGCACCAAACTATGCCATCAAGTACCTGGAATGGTCCAACCCGTCCAAGGAATCCCCGTACGACAAGAAGGAAATCCGCCAGGCGATTGCCAAAGCACTCCAGCGTAAACCGATTGTAGAATCGGTTCTGAATGGTATGGGCGGAGTAACCAATGTGTTCGCATCACCAGGCTGGCCGACGGAGAAGCTGGAAAAGGGAATTGAAGAGGATCTGGATGGAGCTAAACAGATGCTTAAGGATGCCGGATTTGAAGGCGGCAAAGGGTTGCCGAAGCTAATTCTGTATATTGGTGTTAAGCAAGTGGATCCGCAAGGGGAATCCATTGCCCTGGCGGTTGGTCAGGAATTGCAGCAGGGGCTGGGAATTACAACGGAAATCAAACAGTTGAACGAAACCCAGTTCAATGCCTATCAATATAACGGCCCGCAAGCGGATGCCCAACCAGGATTTATCCTGGCTTCCGGGGCGACGAACTGGAGTGAACCGGGAAGTCTGGACATGGGTGCAACACAGCAGCTGTATTCCATAGGTACACTGGATGCACCGCTTGAGGCTACCCAGAATTTCGTGAACTGGAGCAAAGAAGTCTACTATAAACCTGCTATTGAACAATACGGAGATCCTAATGACGCGAAGGTTGGCGTGGAATGGAGCGATTGGGCTAAGCTTGAACAGGCGGCCAAAGAAGACATCGCCTTCTTGGAAGATTGGACGGCGAAACAGCCTGCCGAGTGGCAGCCTTATCTGAAGCCGAAGGGAGTACCAACGGCTGCCGAACAGTGGCAACAGATCGTGGATGTATGGAAGAAAGCGAAGACCAATGATGAGAAGCATGCCGCTTTTGTAAGTGCTTGGAGCTTCATTGCCCCGAATGCACCTGGTGGAAAGCTGAATCAGAATGCGCTGGATGTTCAGGTGTACTACAACAAAACCCAGTCAGATGATTTAAGAGACTTAAGAATGTGGCAGGCGGAGTTCGTCAATGCATTGACAGTTGAAGATGCAGCACCATTCGCTGCTAAAGTTATCAATAACCTGATGGACAATGCTTACGCCATCCCGCTGTTCTATCAGCAGCAGTTCTTCCTGGTGAAGCCGGGCATTACGGGTGTGCAATCGAATCCTTGGGCATGGGGTAACTTCTACGGACTGCACTTCTTATCGGTAGAGTAGTTACCAGAAATTGAATAGTCACCAATCAGGGGCACCTCTTCCGGTGCCCTCTGACCGGTAAAGGAGGCGCGGGAATGACTGTAGCAAAGTTTGTGTTAAAGCGAATCGTTCAAATTATAATCACATTGATGCTGGTCATCACAGTCAGCTATATTATGATGTATTACTCGCCAGGCGGCTTCATGAACAGTAATATCATGGCTACCGTACTTGCTCCGCTGCAAGGGCAAAACCCTGTTCTTTATCATAAAATCATGGAACAATTCGAAAGCCGGTATGGCTTGAATTTGCCGCTTTGGCGTCAGATTCTGAAATATATATGGCATGAATTGACCTTCAATTTCGGGAATTCGATGCAGAACCCTTCCCTGAAAATTTCGGATCAGCTGAAGCAGTCTTTACCGATCAGTTCGCTGTTAGCCTTAGGTTCAGTGCTTCTGTCCGTAATTATTGGTGTTCCGCTAGGCATTATTGCCGCATTGAAACGGAATACATGGATTGATTACGTAGTGAGTTCGATCTCACTCGCGGGTCAAGCCATCCCTGCCTTTGTGCTGGCGGTAATAATGGTTCTGCTGTTCGGGGTTGTTTTTCAAGGGATATTGCCCGTAACGGGCTGGGGGACCTGGAAGGATGTCATTCTTCCGGTAATCTGTCTGGCTGCGGGGAACATCGGTGTGGTGGCCAGATACATGCGGGGTAGCCTGATCGAAACCTTGCGGCTGGATTACATCCGGACGGCCAAAGCCAAAGGAGTGAAATACTGGCCGATGGTTTTCAAGCATGGTGTTAAAAATTCACTGACTGCGATGATTACCGTCATTGGACCCCAGTTTGCCTTTACGGTCATGGGAACAATCTGGGTTGAACAGATTTTCGCCATTCCGGGGCTCGGACAGGTGATGCAGTCGGCGTTCACCAGTTTCGATTATCCGCTTGCGATCACTTCAGTCTTTTTGCTCGGTTCCATGATAATGGTCATCAATTTATTGGTGGATATCGTTTATGCCTTGATTGACCCCCGGGTCAAATTATAAACCAATGGAATGCATACGATCTTAGGAGGGGGAGCGGGCAATTGGCAAGCTCAGCTGTAATAAAGAAATCAGATGCTGTCGTAAAGAAAAGAACCTTTCATCGGTCTCCATTCTATCAGGGATGGAAACGCTTCAAAAACCATAAGCTTGCAGTTATCGGCATGGTCTGGGTTGTCCTTTTTTTGATTGCCGGGATTATTGGACCTTATGTAGCCCCTTATGATTATCGCACCGGAGATTTTTTGGCGATTAACCAAGGCCCTTCATGGCAGCATATCTTTGGTACAGATAATGTCGGGCATGATATGTTCAGCCAAATTCTGTACAGTGTCCGTAGTGCACTTATTATTGCCTTTGGAGCAACAGTAGTCAGCTTCGTGATTGGAATAATCCTGGGCCTGTGGGCAGGCTTGCGCGGCGGGATCGCAGATATGATTATTATGCGTGCTGTGGATTTCATGATGACGCTGCCGGGATTTCTTTTTGCTCTGATACTGGTTATCATGTTAGGCCGCGGGTATACCTCGCTGATTCTTGCAATCGGTATTCCGGGCTGGGCGGGTTATGCAAGACTGATACGCAGTCTGGTGCTTGGGATGCGGGATGGTGAAATGGTAGAAGCGGCAAAAGCCCTGGGGGCTTCCCAGGCGCATATTGCTAGACGCTATATGTTGCCAAATGTCATTGGCAGCATGGGAGTTGCCCTTGCGTTCGGAATACCCGGCGATCTCACACAGATTGCAGGTCTGAGCATCTTTGGCATGGGGCTTCAGCCGCCAATCCCTTCGTTCGGGAATATGATTGCCCAAGCCAGCGACAATATTCTCGGCTTTCCGTGGCTGTTATATTTTCCGGCGGGCATCTTTGCCCTGACACTGCTGGCTTTTCTGTTTGTTGCAGACGGGCTTCAGGAAGCGTTCAGTCCGAAAGGGGGGAATTGACATGCAAGAACAACCGTTGCTCTCCATTGATAACCTTCATGTGAAATTCTCCAGAAGTGAGGATGAGGTTTTTGCCGTTAATGGTGTCAGCTTTGCGATTCATGCCAATGAGTCATTAGGGATCGTCGGTGAGAGCGGCTCCGGCAAATCCGTCACCTTGATGTCTTCCATCGGACTGCTCCGTGAAAATGGGAAAATCACTTCGGGAACAGCTAATTTTCTGGGGAAGGATTTACTCAAATTACGGCCGAGACAGTTAGAGGATATCCGCGGGCGCGATATCGGCGTTGTGTTTCAGGATCCGATGACCAGCTTGAATCCGGTTATGCGCATTGGGGATCAGATTATGGAGGCCATGCTGACGCATCAATATGCAGGCCGCAGGGAAGCTTTTGAGCGGACGATTCAACTGCTCCACGAAATGGGAATCCCTGATCCGAAATCCAGATTTAAAAACTATCCGCATGAATTCTCCGGCGGGATGCGCCAGCGGATCATGATCGCCATCGCACTGGCCTGTGAACCTCAGCTCCTGATTGCCGACGAGCCGACTACAGCGCTTGACGTGACGGTACAGATGCAGATTCTCGCATTGCTGCAGGACCTGCGCAGAAAACACGGGATGAGCGTAGTTATGGTAACGCATGACTTTGGCCTCGCCACCAACTTTTGCGACAAAATCATTGTAATGTACGGCGGGAAAATCATGGAAATGGCGACCACGGATCAGTTCATCCGCGAGGCGACACATCCGTACTCCATCGGATTAAAACGCTCTATTATTGAGGTTGGCCATAAGGGGAAAGAGATTATCTCCATTCCGAAATCTGCAAAGACACTAACCCAGACACCAGCCGGCTGCCCGTTTGCCGAACGCTGCACCTTCAAAACCGAACGCTGCCACCATGAGGTGCCTGAGCTCCGCAAATTTGGCATCGATCATCAAATTGCCTGTCATCATGCCGAGGAGGTCGCTTCCTATGCCGTCTAGTCCACTGTTGCAGGTAGAGAATGTCTCGAAAACTTTTCGCGTACAAGGCAAGAAGCTGCATGCTATTGACAATGTATCCTTCACCCTGGAAGCCGGAAAAACGCTGGGGCTTGTCGGGGAGAGTGGTTCGGGCAAATCAACACTGGGACGTATGGTCCTGCGTTTATTGGAATCTGACAAGGGCAAAATTCTTTTTGAGGGAAATGATCTCTCCAGTATCAAAAAGAAAAAGCTGCGTGAATTGCGCCGGAATATGCAGATTATATTTCAAGATCCTAAGGCGAGTCTCAATCCGAGGATGACTGTTGGGGAGGCCATTGAAGATGCTATGGCTATCCATAAAATAGGAACAAAGGGGAGCCGGCGGGAACGGGCGGTCGAGCTGCTGGAGCGTGTCGGTCTGCCGGATGAGGTTCAGTATGCGTATCCACATGAATTGTCCGGCGGGCAACTACAGCGGGTGGGCATCGCCAGAGCACTATCGCTGAATCCGAAGCTGATTATTTGTGATGAACCGGTCTCGGCATTAGACGTATCCATTCAGGTTCAGGTCATTCAGCTGCTGCGCGATTTGCAGGAAGAGTTCAATCTCACGTATATTTTCATTTCACATAACTTAGCGGTTGTCGAGTATTTGAGTGATGATATTGCTGTCCTGTATTTGGGCGAAGTGGTTGAGCAGGCGCCGGCAGATGAATTGTTCAAGACACCCACCCATCCATATACGCAGGTGTTGCTCAATTCGATCTTGAAAATCCCGGATAAGCCGGAAAATAAACAAGAGATGTTATCGATTCAAGGGGAGATCCCCTCGCCGCTTAACCCTCCAAGCGGCTGCACCTTTCATCCGCGCTGCCCTCATGCCATGGATACCTGTAAAAAGGTAAAACCGGAACAGAAGCGGGTAGCCGAAGGCCATTTTGCAGTATGCCACCTGGTTGAATAGGTAAATACAGTCTCAACACAGCAGCAGTCCTCCAGAACGTGGAGGACTGCTGCTTTTTGCTGCTAGCCCACTATGTGGAACTTGAAAATATACAATAAGGGAAAAGTGGCGGAAGAGAAGTTTGGAACTGTAGGAGCGATAGCGTCCGCCTTTATGTTTGGATTTCAACCGTGCTCAGCGATTAAATAAAGAAATCCAAACATAACAGCGGCCGGAAGTCCAAACATTCTCTGCAGTCACGTTCAATTCCATATTAGAAATTCTCAAGTTCAATTAAATCACCTCCCACAAGAGAATGGTATAATGGACAGTAGAATGAACACTGCAGGAGGAACGAACAACAATGGCAAAAGAATATTCGCGAATGTATATTGAAAGTGTAAAGCAGGAGCTGTTAAGCAGACTTGGCCTGAAACAGGTGTATTTCAAGGGGCAGGCGGGCGATGATCTGCTCTATGAGGCATCCGGCTTTGACAGAGGAACGTCACATAAATTTTGCATCAGAACCAAAACAGGAACGCTGGACGAATCGGTCGGCGGAAAGTGGATGAAGGTCCGCGGCTTTACGGTAAAAAGCAAGGAACTGAATTAATCTGAAAGGCCTCAGATAAAATCTCCGAACAGCTGGTTTAGAACAGGCTTATTCACGCCAAGCTTGCCCTGCCAGCCAGCCCATGGCATCTCCATATCGGCGCGTCCCTGCAGTACCTTTTAACAGGCGTGAGGAAGTCAGGCGTTGCTCAAATTGGCCGGGGGTTTCGTCAATTGCTGTTGAATCCAGGAGTTTTATAAGTTGCCTGAATAGCTCGATATCTGTTTCCGCCGGGACAACAGGGCTGTACTCCAGGAGCTTCGCCATCTCCGTCAAATCGGCGTATGCTCCTGTGGTGCTGTTGCCATATATATTTCCTAAGTGGACCGCATAGCGGATTTGAGATAAATTCTCCCACTGGTCTTTATGGGAACCACAGGTTTTGCAGCAGACAAAGTGTTCCGCTTGTACAAATTCATGTTCCTGCATATGGAGCATCCTGTGATAACTCATCAGGGGAGATATGCCTCTCTGAAAGCTTCCGCCAACACCCGCTATAAAAGCTCCGGCTATGCCGGACCACGACAAACGCTCATCCAATTGCAAGGCTATCAGCTTCCGGTTTATTTCATCATGTGAGATCCACTCCAGTTCATTGTCTTCCCAGCCGTATTGCGCTCTTCAAGGTTTAAGCTATTTATCCTATACAGACTGACACCGCGCACCACATCATAATCGGAATTGTCATAGCGGTATAGTTTCTTTAAGGCAGCCAGCGTTATTTTGTCCATTCAGCAAATTCTCCTATCTGCAACAGCCGGTAGTTGGATTGTCTACTACAATAATGGATGATAGGGTTACTTTCAAGAAAAGAGGGCTGCAGATGAACACTATCCAATGTGCAGCAGAAACCAGATATGGTTTTGTAGACAAAAGTATATTAACACTTATCGAGGAGATGTGAACCTGTCATGAAGCTCGAGACGAAACGGTTATTCATTAGGGAATTTACGCCTGACGATCTGGAAGAAGTGCATGCCTATGCCTCAGATCCTTTAGTGGCCCGGTATATGATCTGGGGGCCTAACTCAGAAGCAGAGACAAGGGATTATCTTAACCTCACTAGAGAGATGCAGAACCAAACTCCCCGGCAGGAGTTTGAATTCGCAGTTGTTCTGAAAGCTACGAATCAGCTGCTGGGCGGATGCGGGCTTCATCTAAGTGACCCCAAGCAAGGGGAAATCGGATATTGTTTTAATCCGCAGTTCTGGAAGCAGGGGTATACGAGTGAAACGGCGGAGGCTCTGCTGCAGCTCGGTTTTCGGGAGTTTGGTCTGCACCGGATTTACGCCACTTGCCGTCCTGACAATATTGGCTCTGCGAAGGTGATGCAAAAGATCGGTATGGTTTACGAGGGATATTTGCGTGAACATATGTGGCATAAGGGCGGATGGCATGATTCCTGCTTGTATTCGATTCTTGAACATGAATATAAGGGATGACATGAATTTATTCTGAAGTTCAAGGGGCGAACGATGAAAAAACCATACCTTTTTCTTTTTCTCCTGTGTTCCGCTATTTTCTATTTGTGGTTGAGCGGATGTTCGCAAAGTAAAGAGTTGCCAGATGAGCCTATAAGACCAGCCGTTACTGTGCAAAAACAGCTGATCGACATCATTAGCGGTGAATACTGCTGGTTTGGAACGAAGACGAAAGGGATCTGCGGAGATCCTCCGCACCCGGATATTTTCTACAAAACCGTCAAAGAAGCAGCGGTGACTGCAGATGCCGGTGAGGCGATACGGATTAATTTCCCGGTGAATCCAGACGAATTTACGTTAACTGTTGACCATCCAGACGGTATTACGGAATCGATAGGTCAACCCAAACAATACAGCTACACAACTCCCAAGGAGTCGGGTTATTATACGTACACGTTATCGGCGGTGTGGGATGTCAGAAATTCAGCAGCATCCCATGGTATCCCATCCGTAACCTCACTTGTGAAATAAATTCCGCTTTGCTGATAATTATCCGAAAACTGCTCCATCAAACTCCAGATATACGGTTTAAACTGCGCTTTCAGTTCTCCGGTTCTGTAATCTGATTCG
>CAKMKL010000180.1 GCA_927443375.1 uncultured Paenibacillus sp.
AATTCCGTACCTCCTGGTTCCCCTGGCTGCTCAATGTTTCAGGCGATTGTTGACTCTGAGGAGAGGGTGATGACTCTTTATTAGCTGGGCCAGGCGGGAACGCTCACCTTTTTCCAAAGTAATATGTCCGCTGATGCCTTGCTGCTTGAACTTCTCAACGATATAGCTGAGTCCGTTGCTTGCGGCATCGAGGTAAGGATGGTCAATTTGTTCCGGGTCGCCCATCAGGATGACTTTACTGCCTTCCCCGGCTCTGGAGACAATCGTCTTTACCTCATGGCGGGAGAGATTCTGCGCCTCATCGATGATGATAAACTGCGATGGAATGGAACGTCCGCGGATATAGGTGAGTGCCTCGACTTGAATGCTGCCCAGCCCCCTCAGTATTTTATCAATATCTCCGGCTTTTTTGGTATCGAACAGAAACTCCAGATTATCATAAATCGGCTGCATCCACGGACGCAGCTTCTCGTCCTTCTCCCCGGGCAGGTAACCAATATCCTTACCCATCGGTACGACGGGACGGGCGATGAGCAGTTTTTTGTAGCGGTGCTCATCCTCTACCTTAAACAATCCGGCGGCTAGTGCAAGCAGGGTTTTACCTGTTCCGGCTTTGCCGGTAATGGTCACCAGCGGAATATCCTCATTCAGCAGCAGCTCAAGCGCCATACGCTGCTGTGCATTCCGGGCACTGATACCCCAAACTGCATCATTGCCGAGATACAGCGGCTCCAGCCGCGATGCATCACTGTTCACTTTGAGCAGAGCCGATTTGCCGCTGCCGATTTCGTCCTTCAGAATGACGAATTCATGAGGATACAACGGGTAAGACAAGGACAGCTGCTTAACGGACAAGGAACGGTGACTGTAATATTCATCTATCAGTGAAGGATGGACCAGCAGAGACTGGCAGCCGCTATACAGCTCGTTCAGATCTCCCGTACGGTCGGATAAATAATCCTCCGGTGTAATCCCCAGCACATCCGCTTTGATGCGGACGAGTACATCTTTACTTACGAGTACCACAGGACGCGGTTCAGCTTTCTCGTTCTCCTCATGGAGATAATTAAGCGCTACAGCCAATATCCGGTTATCATTGGACACTTCTCCGAACATTTCCTGTACCTTTACGAAGCTGCGGTGGTTGAGCTCCACCTTCAGCGTGCCTCCATGCTCCAGAACCACTCCGCTGTGCAGGTGGCCAAGTTCACGAAGTCCGTCTAACAAGCGTGACACGGTGCGGGCGTTGCGGCCGATTTCATCGGCGTTGCGCTTCTTGGAGTCGATTTCTTCCAGAACTATAGCCGGAATCACTACCTCATGCTCCTTGAACGCAAAGATCGAATTGGGGTCGTGCAGAAGCACGTTAGTGTCTAGAACAAATATCTTTTTCATGATATCCCCTCCACAGCGCCTGGTTTGATTGGTCATACATAACTCTTTTCAGTAAGGGCAACATAAGGTAAAGTACTGATCTTTGACTGAAAGGAGTATTCACATATGAGAAAATCAATGTGTCTGTTGCTGGTACTGCTGCTGCTGACAAGCTGCGGTATCGCTAATAAAGAGTCATCACCCTCTCCTCAGAGTCAACAATCGCCTGAAACATTGAGCAGCCAGGGGAACCAGGAGGTACGGAATTTGCCTGATGACAATACCGCCACTCCAGGTGATGAGACCAAAGCCGGACAAGCTTCTGACGTTCAAGGCGAAAGCGATGTTGCACTTAAAGACCATTTTGAACAGCTGGCTATAAGAGTTCCCGGTGTAAACGGCGCCCACTGTGTCGTAATGAACAACCTTGCTGTTGTCGGCATTGATGTCGATGGGTCACTTGGACGCTCACGGGTTGGAAGTATCAAATACTCCGTAGCTGAAGCGATCCGCAAGGACCCCCGGGGGATAAAAGCTCTGGTTACTGCCGACATGGACCTTTCCAACCGGCTGGATGAAATGGGACGCCATATTTCCAAAGGCAATCCGGTATCCGGATTCGCTGCAGAAATGGCCGATATCATCGGGCGTATCATCCCTCAGCTTCCTGAAGATACTAAACCGCAGGGCAACGGCCAGTAACCGATACCCCCATTTAGTTCCTCCGATTGGAATTCCTAATAGACAAAAAAAGCCTAGTGAGAGAATCACTGGGCTTTTTGCATGGCGGCAAACACTTGTCCGTCCAGCTTCTCAGCCGCACGCTCATCGTATACCTTCGCATATTTCGGGGCGGATTCAAGCTGTGCGCCGTAAAAAAGCGCATTGCGAACCGCATCAATTTCAACATCAAAACAGCACATCTTAAAAGGCACATCCAGCAGCGGATCCTGCTTGACGGAAGCACGCCCGTTAATGGCATGAACGGTACCCTCGCCAAAAACCGTAATCGTTACCAGCGGATTGACCTTCATGTTGTTCACCAGTCTGGACCGGTGGTCCACCGCGAGACGCACGATAGAAGGGCTCACTGCGTAGATCCAGGAAATGGCAGTCGACGTAGGTCCGCCGGATTCCGCATCCACCGTGTTTAGAAGAACAAAAGTTTCCGATTGCAGCATCGTTAGCAGGGTTTCATTGAGCTGAGCAATGGCTTCGGACATAAGTACAGGCCCCCTATGACGCAAATGTGCATTCAATTTATTATATTATAGCACATGCCCAAACTTGCATTCAATTTCAGGATGTTCGCAGCTGCAGCTCAAGGGGTCTCTGCAGCAGCGGCTCCATCCGCAGCACCTCCGGTAATCCGGTTGTGCAGGCTTTTCTTGGCGTTCTCCAATTCTTCATCGTTAATATACACATACGGACTGCGCCAGGTTCCGGTGACAGGCACAAATTCGATGTTTTCTTTGGAGATTTTCCAATAGGTAGCAATCATGCTTTTAATCTGGGCGTTTTCGATATCCGTCTCTAGATTATTATCTACGGCATCAAGCACCTTGCCTATTTTGAGCACACCGCCCAGCGACTGCATTTGTCCGACCAGTGCATTCAGTACCTCATTCTGCCGTTTGTTGCGGTCAAAATCATCTGAAGCCTCTGTCTTGGGGCTGCAATTGGATTTGCGGTAACGTACATAGTCGAGTGCATCATCACCGTTCAGCTCAGCAGGGCCTTTTTTGAGGTTGATATCTGTCCCATCCACACTGTCGGTATAGCACATATCCGCACTGATGTTAACATCCACTCCGCCAAGCTCATCCACAATATCGCGGAAGCCCTGGAAATCGAGCACAGTGACATAATCGACATCAATGTCCAAATATTTGCTCATCATCGTCTTCATTTCATCCTCAGCGAGTATGCCCGAGGATTTTTCTTTGGCTTTGAAGCGGGCGTAGAAAGCGTTGATCTTGGTCTTCTTATAACCACTAAGCTCCACATAGGTATCACGGGGCAGCGAAACAACGGTCGCAGATTTCGTCTCCGGGTTCAGCGTAGCCACCATAATAACATCCGTCAGATTGGAGGGATGCTTCGGACGGTTATCGGTACCCAGCAGCAGAAGGGTTAGCGGCTTCGCCGAGGCAAGCTGTCCGCTCTCAACGGACTGATCCACACCGAAACTGCCCTTTTCGAACTTAAAGTACAGGTATCCAGCATACCCGACTGCGGCAAGTACAGCAATCAATACCAGGACGAGCAGTAATCTGACCAATCTGGCAAAAATTCCGCGTTTTTTTACTTTTTTCTTATTAGACTTTCCTTGCGGAGCGGTTCTGTTCTGTGATCCCCTGCTCCCTTGTTGTCCGCTTGATCTTGGAGGTAAACTTCCCTTGCTTGTATTCATAATGGAATAAAGTCCTTTTCAATTCACATAGATTTTAGTGCATCAATATATAAATAGACGAACCGGGGCGGCAAAAGTTGCGTTCACTGCCGTTTGGCTGCTGCCGCTGCCTTACGCCGCTGCCGGGCCTCCACCAAATAACGGACCCGCACGAGCAGCATAAGTCCTACAGCGACCAGCAGGCACTGTATAATCGGCAGTTTGTCGTGCTGAAAGATCAGCAGCATTCCTGAGCCCAATGCCATCATCAGGTAGAGCATGATTTCCTTGCCGATAGGCAGCTTTTGATTCACGCGGAAGACACGGTTATACACATAAGTCAGCAAAATAAAAATGACGATGTAAGCAACAATCGGATGATCTGCAAACCAGCTCTGCACAGCCGTCACTCCTCCCGGAAATAAGTATCGCTTACATTATAGCATTCCTGCCGGCGTTAAGCCTAGACACAGAAAAACCGCCGGACTACTCATCCGGCGGCTTGGGTGTCAGCTTAAGCTTGGCTGGCTTGCGCCTGCTTACGCTGTTTCTCTACACGTTCGCGCTCGCCCTTATTCAGGATTTTTTTGCGCAGGCGAACAGATTTAGGAGTGATTTCACAATATTCATCATCATTCAGGTACTCAAGCGCACCTTCCAGCGAGAACATACGCGGAGTTTTCATTTTTACCGTTTCATCCTTTGTTGCGGAACGCACGTTAGTCAGTGCTTTTTCCTTACAGATGTTAACGATAATATCGTTGTCACGGGTATGCTCGCCGACGATCATACCTTCGTAGATATCCGTACCCGGTTCCAGGAAGAGGATACCGCGGTCTTCAACACCCATCATGCCGTAGAACGTAGTTGTTCCAGTTTCACTGGATACAAGTACACCCTGGTGACGTCCGCCAACTTGACCGCCAATCAGTGGAGCATAGCTGTCAAACGCATGGTTCATTACACCATAACCGCGGGTCAGGGTCAGGAAGTGTGTATTGTAACCGATCAGGCCTCGAGCCGGAATCAGGAATTCCAGACGGACTTGGCCGGTGCCGTTGTTGATCATGTTGACCATTTCTGCTTTGCGGCTGCCCAGGCTCTCCATAACGGCGCCCATGCTTTCTTCCGGAACATCGATAAGCAGACGCTCAAGCGGCTCCATTTTGGTACCGTCGACTTCCTTCACGATAACCTCAGGCTTGGAAACCTGCATTTCATAACCTTCACGGCGCATATTCTCGATCAGAATCCCGAGGTGAAGCTCACCGCGTCCGGATACGATAAAAGCGTCAGGGCTGTCTGTTTCATCTACACGCAAGCTGACATCTGTTTCGAGCTCTTTGAACAGACGCTCACGCAATTTACGGGAAGTAACCCATTTGCCTTCTTTACCTGCGAACGGACTGTTGTTCACGAGGAACGTCATTTGCATGGTTGGCTCATCGATCTTCAGAACCGGCAGTGCTTCAGGGTTCGCCGGATCGGCAATCGTTTCACCGATGTTGATGTCTTTGATACCGGCAATAGCGACAATGTCACCTGCACCGGCTTCTTCTGTTTCTACACGCTTCAGACCCTGGAAGCCGAACAGCTTCTCAATACGTGCAGTTTTGCTCTTGCCGTCGCGCATAATAACCGTTACGGACTGGCCTTGCTTAATCACACCGCGGTTAACGCGGCCGATCGCGATACGTCCGAGGTACTCGTTGTAATCCATCAGGGTTACAAGGAATTGCAGAGGCTCATCAACTTTTTCAGTTGGGGCCGGGATGTGCTCGATGATCGTTTCATACAATGCAAGCATGTTGTCATCCTGTTTCTCATGATCCATACTTGATGTTCCGTTCAATGCGGATGCATAAACAACCGGGAATTCCAGCTGATCGTCACTGGCTTCCAGCTCAATGAACAGATCCAGCACTTCATCAATAACTTCCTTCGGACGGGCAGCCGGACGGTCAATCTTGTTCACGACAACGATTGGTGTCAGGTGCTGTTCAAGCGCCTTGCGCAGTACGAATTTCGTCTGCGGCATGCAGCCTTCATAAGCATCAACAACGAGCAGTACGCCGTCAACCATCTTCATGATACGTTCTACTTCGCCGCCAAAGTCGGCATGTCCAGGTGTATCTACAATGTTGATCAGGAACTCTTTATAGGTAATTGCTGTATTTTTGGCTAGGATAGTGATTCCGCGTTCCCGCTCAAGATCGTTGGAGTCCATGGCCCGTTCTTGCAGGTGCTCGTGCGCACTGAAAATTCCCGACTGCTGCAAAAGCTGATCGACGAGTGTTGTTTTACCATGGTCAACGTGGGCAATGATCGCAATATTACGAATTTCTGTTCTTGAATGCATGATTTGTATCCAAATCCTCTCATTTATCAAATTAAAAATGTTTAAATTCATGGCATGTCACGGCAATCTCATAAAAGAAGCGCCAGGCAGAAAGCCGACGCTCCAACATTCCTTAATATTATAGTGAAAGCACCATGAAAAGCAAGTCTTTTTATGAAAAAACGATTTCCAGCTTCGTTTAAATTTTCTAATTCCGGGCAGCGGGGTTACCAGCCGCCATTCCATTTTTTGCCGCTTCCCTGTTTTCTTCGGCCAAACATCAGCCAGACTCCGCCTGCAACCAGTACAATCCCGAGCAGATAAAGGGCTCCTGTACCCAGCAGAGTGAAAATAAAGAGCACAATACTCAATACACCCAGTATCACTGAAGTGGCTGTCAGACTCCCCGTCCGCGCCGGTGAATAAAATGCATATTCGTACAGGCCGACAGCGATTCCAAACAGCAGCAGCGGCCACAGATGGCTCATAAATCCCCAGCCCCAGGTATTGCAGAATCCCAGCAGCAAACCGTAAACAGTCAAAATTCCGGCGGGAATCAGCACGGCGGCAGAGGCGCGGCGGCTAAAGAAGAGCACATGCAGGAACAGGCCTGGAACCAGAATTACGAGCGGCCACAAGGCTCGTCCGAGAAATCCGAATACCCCCAGCTTTCCTAATAAAATTACGAGGCCGGCGGCGGCAATAAATACCCCCAGTTTCATGTCGTTTTTAGATGACATTGTCCACCCATCCCTTCAGAGTTCACATCTTGTCCCTGGATTTCTCTTATATTTTATCTGAAAATGAGTTAAAACGCCATCATTCTTCACGTTTCGCTTGTCTAAAAAAGTCATGGCGCAGTTCATGCTAAAAAGGCTGCGCCAGAGCTTAACAGCTTCTGGCACAGCCACAAGTATTGCCGAATCTTACCCGGCGGATACAAGCCGGCGTCTGAATGCGCCGGTCAGTACTACAATAATGCCAAGGGCTACCGGCAGTAAGGAATGCGAAGAAGGCAGAAAGAATGAGAGAACCGGTCCAAACTTGGCATCCTGAAGCAGCATCTCCCCTGCTGTATGGGCGAGAATAAAAGCCCCGATATAGACCAGGACAGGAAAACGGTGCAGCCAGCCGACAATGATCCCGCTGCCCCACACGACAATCGGAATGCTTAGGGCAATTCCGATTACAATCAGAGCCAGATCCCCTTTGGCCACTCCGGCTATCGCCAGAACATTATCAAGGCTCATAATAAAGTCGGCCAGAAGGATGGTACGGATAGATTTCCAGACGCTGGAGCCTTCCTCCCGGACATTAATTTCATCCTCTTCCTCCAGCAGCAGTTTGAACGCAATCCACAGCAGGAGAATCCCCCCGCCAGCTTGGATGTATGGGATTTTAAGCAACAGTACTGCTACGAAGGTCAAAAGGCACCTCAGTGCCACAGCCCCAGCCGCCCCCCACCATACCGCCGTTTTACGGTGTTTCTCCGGCAGATTTTTGCTGGCCATTGCTATGACCATTGCGTTATCCCCGCTCAGCACAAGATTGATCATCAGTATTTCACCAAGCAGCACTACGGAATCCATTTGTTATTACCTCCCCGGGCTACATGTATTACATGTATGTCCACAGCAGGCAAGCTATGCTTCCTGTCCGTTTTTTTTGCGGGAGGATGAATGTCAGGGGCCATTTTAGCGTATACAAAACTATACTGTGGCAATTTTGAACAACGCAATCTCTCGATGGGTTCTATGGTTTAGACAAACAAACATTAGGAGTGACCTTGGCTTGAACACAACCTTAACGGATTTTATATTGCCGCTGCTGAACATTATTTTTCTTGATCTGATTCTGGCGGGAGATAATGCCATTGTCATCGGGCTTGCCGCCCGCAATCTGCGAGGGGACACCCAGAAAAAGGCCATTCTCCTTGGCACTGGCGGAGCCATTATCCTGCGGATCATTGCCACCATTCTGGTAGTCTGGCTGCTGAAAGTCCCCTGGCTGCTCCTGTTCGGCGGATTGCTGCTGATCCTGATTGCCTACAAGCTGCTAACCGGTGAGAGCAATGAAGAAGCCGATGACATTCAGGCCGGAGGAACCCTGTGGGCTGCCGTGCGGACAATTATTGTGGCCGATGCAGCCATGGGTCTGGACAACGTCATTGCAATTGCAGGAGCTGCCAATCACAATATCACACTTGTTGTTGTGGGATTGCTGATCAGTGTACCGATCGTAGTCTGGGGCAGCACCCTTTTTATTAAGCTGATTAACAGATATCCCTGGATCATCTATATCGGTTCCGCTGTGCTGGGCTATACGGCATCCACTATGATTACCGGAGAAAAGAAGCTCGAGCCTTTTTTCAGCCAGCATCCGGTGTTCCATGTTCTCTTCATCGTTCTGGTCATTGCGGGCATTCTGGCTGCCGGACACTGGAAGCGGCACTTTGATCATAAGAAGGTTCCCCATAGCGGAACCTCCGGCTGAACCTTGTTCTAGAACCATTCTTCCTGCAGTCCGGCTTGAGCCGGAACAACTTCGCCAGGCTTCTCATCACCGTAAGGCGTAATAGAGAGGGTCTCCGTACATGCAACCGCTGCATCCAGCCGTGCGGAATATCCGGGCAATGTTGCCTCAATCTTCTCCACGATTCGCAGATTCGGATTGGTTGTAGGTGATTTCGGGACAAACAGTGTGCAGCAATCCTCATAAGGCAGAATCGACAGATCATAAGTACCGATGGTTTTGGAAAGCTCCACGATCTCGCTCTTATCCATCATGACCAGCGGACGAAGCAGCGGAAGCACAGTAGCACGGCCGATGGCGTTCATGCTGGACAAAGTCTGACTGGCAACCTGCCCGAGGCTGTCCCCGGTGACCACCGCTAGAGCACCTTCACGCTCTGCCAGCTGTGTAGTAATTCTCAGCATCGCCCGGCGCATCAGCGTAATAATCAGATTATCCTGGCCAATCCCGGTAAAAGAGGTCTGCACCTCTGTAAACGGAACCAGGTGCAGCTTGATCACGCCCGCATAACGCGACAGTACACGCGCTAGGTCCACCACCTTCTGCCGGGCTAGCTCACTTGTGTAAGGATAGCTGTAAAAGTGGACACATTCTACTTCCAGCCCGCGGCGCATCGAAGACCACCCTGCTACCGGACTGTCTATGCCGCCGGAGAGGAGAAGCATGGCCTTCCCGTTAGTCCCCAAAGGAAATCCTCCGACACCGGCAATTTGCTCACAGAAAATAAAAGTATGCCCCTCACGGATTTCAAGCTTCAGCTCAAGCTCAGGCGACTTCACATCCACCAGCAGCCCCGGATATCCCTGAAGCAGCGGTGTAGCGATCAGCTTGTTCATCTCAATCGAGCCATGCGGGAAGTCCTTCCACACGCGCCGCGCACTTACCTTGAACGTAGTGCCCTGTGCCGGGGCAATAATTTCAAGAAATGTCCGGCTGACTGCCAGAATATCCTCAAACTCAGAGCGTGATACCTTGACCGGACTGATCGAAGCGATGCCAAAAACATTCTTCAGCGCCTCGGCAAGCTCGCGGGCCGGTTCACCGTTCAGCGTCACATAGATCCGCCCGAATTCCTTGCTCAGCACTGCCTTCGGATAGGGCTTAACCATCTCCTTCACATGCCGCAATACTGTCTTCTCAAAACGGGTACGGTTTTTCCCCTTTAAAGTAAACTCTCCGAACCGCAACAGCAGCATATCGGCATAGTCTATACTGCTTCCGCCGCTTGCTGCGGCTGCAGTCTCCCGATCTCTCATCATTTCGCGCCCCTCTCAACAATCTTCAAAGCTTGTACAGCTGTCAGCAGCGCCTGCTCCAGAGCAGCCACATCTGCTTCCGTATGGCTGTCACCTAAGCTGATACGGACCCCGCCGAGTGCTTCAGCTGCATTTCTGCCCATGGATAGTAACACCCGGCTCGGCTCCGCCAGCCTTGAAGAACAGGCGGAGCGGGTGGAGACGGTCATTCCCAGTTCTTCCAGCTTGCGGGCCATGACCTCGCCATTCACCGCCGGATAAGAAAAATGCACAATATGCGGTGCTCCGTCCGTGCTGCTGTTTACTGTGAATTCCGGAATACCGGAGACAAACTCCAGCAGCCGGTTCCGCAGCGGAAGGATCTGCTGATTAAAAGCTTCTCTCCGCTCCCCGCTCATGCGTATAGCTTTGGCAGAAGCCACAACTGCCGCTACGTTCTCCGTGCCGGCTCGAACTCCCTGCTCCTGCGACCCGCCAGTGAGCAGAGGGAAAAGCGCAACCCCTTCTTTTACATAAAGAATCCCCACACCCCGCGGACCACGGACTTTATGAGGAGACAGGCTGTACAAGTCTGCCTGCCATTCCTTGATTTGCGTCTCCAGCTTCCCATAGCCCTGGACGCCATCCACATGAAATAACGCCCGGCGGTTGGCCGCTTTGATCCGGCTTCCGATGTCCCGCAGCTTCTGCACCGCTCCGGTCTCGTTGTTGACATGCATGACGCTCACGAGAACAGTGTCCCGGCGGACGGCTGCAGCAACCTGCGCCGGATCTACAACCCCTCTGCTGTCCGGCGCCACAAATGTAACCTCCCAGCCCAGCGATTTCAGCTGCAGGCAGCTCTCATATACCGAAGGATGCTCGATTGCTGTTGTAACAATATGGCGTCCCCTGCTCCGATATTGCAAGGCTGCCCCTTTTACCGCTAGATTATTGCTCTCCGTTGCTCCTGAAGTAAACAAGATTTCCTGAGGCTGTACGCCAAGTGCGGCAGCACAAACTTCCCTTGAACGTGTAATAAGCCGGTCTGCTTCCGCTCCGGGACGGTGCAGAGAAGAAGGATTGGCAAAGTGCAGCTTCATAATCTGCTCCATCGTCTGTATCACCTCTTCATAAGGCGGGCTTGCTGCGGCATAATCCCAGTACAGCATATATTGGCACTCCTTTGCATCTTGGCTCATAAGTCTAACGCGAGAAATATAGAATACCTTATCGGGAAGTTCATATAAAGTCTTAGTCTTCAAAAAAAGGACCAAACGGTTCCTGCACCACCACAGTGGTCCAGTCGATACCGTCTGATCCTTCTATTATACCGCTATACCGCGTACTCTGCGCGTGCGCGTTCTATTTTGGCAATGTAGGCCTGGGTTTCCTTGGGAAGCAGGCTTAGCTTCTCCATCAGCTCCTGGTCATTGCTTACGCCAAGCCTGTTCACCCGTCCGGGTCCGGCGTTGTAAGCAGCCAGCGCCATCTTCTCCTGCCCGTCATAACGCTTCAGCTGGTAAGACAAGTAGCGGACTCCGCCATCGATGCTTTGGGCCGGATCGAACGGATCTGAGACGCCGAGCCCGTTAGCGGTTCCGTCCATCAGCTGCATTAGCCCCTTAGCTCCAGCCGATGATACAACATTCGGATTAAAGGAGGATTCCGTATCAATCACAGCCTTGATCAAATCGGCAGGCACACCGTATTTTGCACTGGCAGCCCGGATCAAATCCTCATAGTCGGTTGGAACCGTCTCTTTTATTTCCCCGGAAATTTCGCTGTGGCCGCCGGCAGTCCCGCCAAGCTGCTGCCATATCAGATTACTTAGCGATGAGCTGTCCGGAAGGGAGGTCAGCCCGCTGGTGCTGTCTCCGTTCGCAGACTGCAAGGCAAGCTGTTGAAGCAAGGCGGCGAACTCGGATTTGGAGGAACCCGAGGTTTCTCTGCTATGTTTTCCTGTTAACTCCTTGATGCCTGCACCCCGCAGATTCACCCATTTCAGCTGCCCTAGCCCGCTGGCCGTAGCCGGATCTATACCCATACCTGCAAACCCTTCTTTCTGGTTCATTCTATATATAAATTCTCTGGTCCGAAGAGGCTCTATTTAAAATTTGAGATGCGCCTTTATTTTACAATTCATTTACTATAAATGCTATAACCCGACATGAAAAAACAGACTTAAGACCCTCATAGTTAGGTCTTAAAGCCTGTTTCGATACCGCTTTTCAAAATCCCCCCAAGTCTTACCGGGCAAACGGAATCATCACAAAATAGCTCAGTGTAGACACGATTCCCAGTCCCATCGCCCACGCACCGGTTGTTTTTTCTCCCCGGTTATAAGCATAGTAACCAAGCACTACAGCCACTGGCCCTGTAATAATTGACCAAATAAATAAGGAAGCTATCCCGAATGCAAGTCCGACGTAGCCCATTCTTTTACTGTCGCTGTTTTCCCCTGCGGTTTCTTTCTTCTCTGCAACCCTGCCGGTTCTTTGCAGCTGTGTTAAGGGAGGACTTACTTCAGCAGCGTACTCTTCATTATGCGAAGGGTCCCGCCTAGGGTAATCCACCCTGCTGCGCGGACGCAGAATTATTTTCCTGCGTTTTCCCGGGTCATGCTTCGTTCCCTCTTGGTTCGGATCCATCTGCAGTCCTCCTAGACACTAGGCTTGAAGGTTAGGCAACAGGTTGCGGACGAAGTGCTGGCATGATCATGGTGGTTGTGATTGGTCATCTCTTCGGCATATTCTTCCTTAAAGCCGCTGCCGGTGTGCTTGTCGATCTCAATAATGATTTCTTCAGCCCGGCATAAATTTTGTTCACCCCAATAATGGCAATTGCTCACACTGCATTTTACAAGCGTTTTAGTGTTTGACATATGATCACCTCGGATTCATTATGTCCGTGGCATTTCATCTCTATTCGGGTTGAGGACTGCCAGCTGTTACCGGTATGTACCGGATCATAAAAAAAGAAGACCGGACCTGTCATATACACATGACAAGTGCGGTCTCTTGAGAATTTCAAGCTTATGGGTAGCTGTATGCAAAATAAAACTTAAACCTGGTTTTGCATCCGCTTTTCGGTCAAATAGTCGTTTTCATAATAACTGAGATCATCACGCAGTTCTTCATAAACCTTGGTGATCTCCATAATGATGTCGCGTGCCTGGCGGACAGGTTTTTTACGGAAGCGGATGGCATCCTGGCCTGTGTAGGCATAGCGGCCATCTTCGGAGTAGCTTTCATTCTTCGGATAGAAGAAGTTGTTGACTCCAAAATGATATACGTTATAAAGCGCCTTTTGGGCGAAATCTTCATCAAAAGTGGCACGGCGCAAAGCAACCCCAAGCTTCTCATAGGACATTTCCGAGAATACCAGCAGATGGCGGAGATCGGACAAGAAACCTTGATAGAACGTCACCGTTTCCTCATCTTCCTCAGTTACCAGCTGCGGCAGCGCATGCCCATTCAGGAATAACTCCATTTTTCCGATTACCGATTTAAGTTTTTCTCTCGTCGTTTCACATAATTTCTGCACATTAGCTGCTGACATGGCGATTGCTCCCCCTTATTAGTCCTTGCTCTTATTGTTGTTAACGAAAGGTATTGCCAAAACGGATGGTTACTGCAGCAATATCAAGAAGCTGTACTGGCCGGTTATTCCTTTTGATATTATCACAAAACCAAGGGACGCGGTATCCTTTTCTCTGATGCATAAAACTTGTGCGCTCTTCTAAACCTACAGCTTATACGATACCTTGAAGGAGCGGAAAATATGTCACGTAAAAATCTAACGTTCGCCGGTCTTGTCACCGCTGCGTTCACGGTTGTCCTGCTAACCTTTGTCCTGCGCCCTGCTGAAGAACCGGGGCTGAAACAGACTGCGCAAGCTACAGTTCCCAATCCCTCACAGGAAAAAACGGTCAAAAAAACAAATCTTGTTCAGGATGTCAGCGCTACCGACCGGTTGAACCGGACTGATGTCAGCAAACATTTGCGGACTATGCTCGCCGAGACTCACGGTGCACCGCCCCAGGATATTTCAGCATATGCTCAGCGCCTTCAGCAGGGACACGGGCATATCACCATGCTGATGTGGATCGATTACCGGACCCATAAGACAAGTACCTTCAAGTCCGTACTTCCGGGAGGCACCGATCAGGAGAACAAGCAGCTGCGCAAATACCTGAATTCGGCAAAAGCTGCGATTAAGGGACATCAGTCGTATGAATCCCCTTCCTTTATTATCGGCGATAAAAAATATTACTTTATGGCCCAGCGTGATCAGGAAGGAAATATCGCTGTAATCGCCCTGATCAATCAAAAGATCCTTGACCGTGTTGCCGACCACCAGCTCAAAAATCTGCGGCTGATCCCTTACCCGAAGGAAGGCAATTACCGGGTGGAATCCGTCCATACCGATACACTGAAGGATATAACAGTTAAGACAGGCCATGATAACGAAAATGCCAGTCATTTTTACGAGAACGAAATCGTCGTCCGCTTCAAGAACGGCCATCCTACTGCCGGACAGCTTCAGACCATCTCCGCGGATATCCGCTGCAAGGAGCCGCGCAAGCTGGGCTATGCTTATATTTTCCGTTCGGACAAAATGACTTATTCCCGGCTCAAAACCTATTTCACTAAGAAATGGAGTCCGGAATATACAGAGCCTCACTATATGTATTTAACCAATGACACTGTAGACGAAAATACCGGAGCTAAAGTAATTACACCCAATGATCTCCTATTCTCTACTTACCAGTGGAATCTTCCGGCTATCGAGACCGAGCAGGGCTGGAATCTGTCCAAAGGCAGCAAAGAGGTTATTGTCGCCGTGGTTGATACCGGTGTGCAGGCAAGCCATCCGGACCTACAAGGCCAGCTGCTCACCGGATATAATGCGATCACAAACGGTTCTACACCAGACGACGATGTGGGACATGGAACTCATGTGGCGGGTATTATCGGCGCATTGACCAATAACGAGGAAGGTGTCGCCGGCATCAGCTGGTACAACAAAATACTGCCTGTTAAAGCGCTCGACAACTCGGGAGCAGGCACAACCTACTCCGTTGCTGAAGGCATTATCTGGGCTGCCGACAACGGTGCCAAGGTCATCAATCTCAGCCTCGGCAACTACGCCGATTCACAGTTTTTGCATGATGCCATCAAATATGCCTATGACCGCGATGTTGTGATCGTCTCCGCATCAGGGAACGACAACACTGAACGTCCGGGTTATCCGGCTGCCTACGAAGAAGTGCTCGCCGTTGCCGCCACCAATTCAACCGGAGAACGGGCTTCCTTCTCAAACTACGGGGAATACATTGACGTGGCAGCACCGGGAGAAAGCATCGCCAGCACCTATCCCGATAACCAATATGCGGCGTTATCAGGAACTTCAATGGCGAGTCCGCATGTTGCTGCGCTTGCCGGGCTGGTTCGCTCACTGAATCCGGCCTTAACCAACCAGGAGGTCATGAAGCTGATGACCGCTAATGCGGTCGATCTTGGTGAGGCGGGGCATGACAAATATTACGGGTGGGGCCAGGTGGATATTTATAAAACTCTCCGGGCCGCTGGCGGAAGCGATGTGCCCCTTCAGCTGTTCCCCCAGCATGTCGGCCGGCAGCTGAAAAGCCTGCAGCAAAGTCTGGAAAAAGACCATTAATGGCCTGAGCCCAGATGCTCTTTCAGCAGCAGGAGGAACTGCTTTAGGCCCTGCGCCATCTCTGTTTCCGTCATTTGTGAATAGCAGAGCCGGATGTGCCGGGAAGTCTTCTCGCCGGAATAACAAACATCGCCCGGAAGAAAGGATATCCCCACCTGTTCGGCCCGCGCATGCAGCCCTGCGATCCCGGCTGCTGCAGGCAGCTGCAGCCACAGGTTCAATCCTCCTTCCGGAAGGTTCCAGGTGACTCCCGGCGGGGCATGCTGCTTCAGCAGCTTGGCCGCTGTCTCCATCCGTCCCCGCAAGGCAGCCCGCAGCTGCTCTGCGTAAGCCTCATATTTCCGGGCAATGAACGGAAGCACTGCCCGCTGATTCAGCAGCGGACTGCCGAGGTCACTCGCTGATTTGGCGGCAATCAGCCTGGAGAGGATATTGCCTCCGGCGGCAACACAGGCAATCCGGCAGCCCGGCGCAATAACTTTGCTGAAGCTTTTCATATAGACTACATGCCCCTCCTCATCCAAGGATTTGATTGGCGGCGGCGGGGGCTTGCGGAAATAAAGATCACTGAACGGATCATCCTCGACAATGAGACAGCGGTAGCTTCTGGCCAATTCCAGCAGCCGCTGTCTTCTTGTTATGCTCATAGTGACTCCGCTCGGATTCTGAAAGGTAGGGTTGGTATAGATCAGCTTCGGCGGCCGCCGGTCACACAGCTTGGTCAGTACATCAATTCTCATTCCCTCATCGTCCATCGGTACAAAGATCATCTCCGCTCCCCGTCCGGCAAAAACATCGATTGCTCCTGTGTAACTGGGCGCTTCCAGGTATACGGTATCTCCCGGGCCCACAAAAGTCCGGGCAACCAAGTCAATTCCCTGCTGTGTCCCGCTCGTAATCATTATGCCGGAGGCCTGTACAGCAATCCCGTGTTTTCTCAAATGCCGGGACATCACTTCACGAAGCTCCCAATCCCCCTGGAAATTCCCGTAGGAGGCCATTAGCTCAGGCTGTTCAAGTACAAGCCGGGACATCGTCGATCCAATCTCATCCAGAGGAAGCAGATCACTGTGAATTGCTGCTATATGAAAAGGGTACCGCACGTTAGAGTAATCAAAATTCCGCCAAAGCTGAGCCCGGGGCAAAAAATCATCATACCCGTCCTGCCATCCGGAACCGGCATCCTGCGGCGTATGCGGCTTCTTGGCGACAAAGCAGCCCTTTCCCTGGCTGCATAGGATATGTCCATGGCTCTCGAGGTCGTCATAGGCTTTGCTTACCGTTACCTGGCTGACCTTCAGAGAGGAGGCCAGACTGCGTACAGAGGGCAGGCGCATGCCCGGCTGAAGCAGACCGGACGTGATTCGCTGAGCCAGCGTCTCGCTGATTTGCTGCGGTAGTGATTTAGTGCTGCTGCGGACTAACTCAATATGCATTTGGCCTTCCTCCCACTGTTATATTCAGCGCTTTACTGTTATACCGCTATGCCGTTATGATACAACAAAATTCAATTGCGGGGAGCTTTTTTTATGAAGATCAATTACGCTGAAATGACAGGTCATCTCGGATCATCAGCCGTCCGTGATATTCTCAAGGTTACGCAAGGCAAGGACATCATCTCCCTGGCAGGCGGCTTGCCCGCAGAGGATCTGTTTCCGGTGGAGGCGGTCCGGGATGCCTATAACCGTGCGCTATCCGGGAGCTCCTCTTCGCTGCAATACGGGCTCACCGAGGGGTATGCACCGCTGCGTGAGGCTGTAGCCGCCAGATTAACACGCCAGGGTATTCCCGTTCAAGCTGCCGCTCTGCTCCTGACCACAGGCTCCCAGCAAGCCATCGATCTGTTCTGCAAAGTCCTGCTTGACCCGGGCGACACCGTGCTGATTGAAGCGCCGACTTATCTGGCAGCCCTGCAGGTGCTGGGCTCTTACCGTGCTGATCTCCGGACCGTACAAAGCGATGAATTCGGAATGCTGCCGGATCATCTGGAGGAACAGCTGCGGCTGCACCGTCCCAAGCTGCTCTACACCGTGCCCACCTTCAATAATCCCTCGGGGGCAAGCTGGAGCAGGGAACGCCGTGAACGAACGGTTGAACTATGCCGGCGCTACAACGTGCTGATTCTGGAAGATAATCCTTATGGCGAAATAACATTCGATGAAACCCCGGGAGCCTATCCGCCGACCATGGCTTCCATTGACAGAAGTTCCGGCGAGGATAGCTGTGTCGTGTACACCGGTACCTTCTCCAAAATCGTTGCCCCGGCCCTGCGCACCGGCTGGATTACCGGGCCCTCTGAGCTGATCCACATGATCGCAAAAGCCAAGCAGGCCGCTGACCTGCACTCCAGCGCCATTGACCAGCGCGCCCTGTATGAATTGCTTCAGGGATTTGATATTGATGCGCATATCCGTGTCATTTCACGGGAATATCATTCACGGATGAAGCGGCTCTCCGGCGAGCTGTCCGGACGGGGCTGGGAAAGCGCCAGCTTCAACGAGCCGCGGGGCGGCATGTTTCTGTGGCTGAAGCTGGCTCCGGAGATTAACACTACCGAGCTTCTTCCACTGGCCGTAGAGCAGGGCGTGGCCTTTGTACCCGGTGCCGTGTTCTATGCAGCCGATCCGCTTACGAACGCGATGCGCCTGAACTTCACGCATACCCCGCCAGCACTGGTACCGCTTGCTGTGCAGCGGCTTGAGACAGCACTCGGGAACTATGCACGGAAATCTGCAGAGGCAATGGGTACAATTGTCTGAAATCCGAAAAAAAGCAAAAAAAAGCGGTCTTCCAAAAGGAAGGCCGCTGTCTTGTCGTATATAAGCTTCGTAATAGAGCTATATCACTATGAGTTGTCAGTTAGGAAAGTTTGCCGTAAGCCGGGTTCTGTGCTCGTTGTGGTTCAACCGGGAACTACCCTCCCACCATAAGCGACAATCATCTATCTAGGCCGTACATTACTGCACAGCTCCAGCGACCAACCTAGACACGCCTCAGGCAAAGGCCGCTCTTCCGGTAAAGGAAGCGCTGTGTCTCATTAGGTCTTGCTCCAGATGGGGTTTACCAGGAACGAAGTCACCAGCGTTCCTCGGGGTCTCTTACACCTCGGTTCCATCCTTGCCTGTGCCGCCCGAAAGCGGCCATCGGCGGTCCATTTCTGTGGCACTATCCTTCGGCTCGCGCCGACTGGACGTTATCCAGCACCCTGCCTTGTGGAGCCCGGACTTTCCTCCCGCGGCTAAGCCGCCGGCGATTGTCTGTCAAACTTCCCGAACAACATTGTATATTATACAGACTTGAACCAGTCTGCACAAGTGTAAAATAAAGGAACTTTACAGAAACTTGAAAGGCTCTGTATCGATTTGCGAAGCATAGACCGCTGTATCATACTTATGCTCAGTCAGCTTTCCGCTCATCCACTCCGCTACATGCTCTTTCATAATCTTCTCCGCATTATGTCCCGGATCGATTAGGGCAATCCCGGCCAGGAAGGCATCCTGCGCCGTATGGTAATCCACGTCACCGGTCACCAGCACATCAGCTCCCTTAAAGATGGCACTGTTATAGTATTTGGCGCCGGATCCGCCCATCACCGCGGCTTTGCGGACCGGACGGTTAAGGTCACCAACGACACGTAAATGATCCACCTTCAGCCCGCTTTTAACCGTTTCGATGAATTCACCTAATGTCGTCGGCTCTTTAAGCTTGCCTACTCTGCCCAGTCCAAGGCTTCGGCCTTTCAGATCCATCGAATAGAGATCGTAGGCAACCTCTTCATACGGATGTGCCTTCAGCATGGCCTGGACCACCTTATTGCGGATGGAGAGCGGAACAATCGTTTCGATTCGTATTTCCTCGGCACGCTCCATTTTGCCTGCTTCCCCAATAAAAGGGTCGGAGCCTTCACGCGGAACAAAAGTACCATAGCCCTCAATATTGAAGCTGCAATGGCTGTAATTCCCGATCCAGCCCGCACCGGCATTCAGGATCGCATCGAGGACCTTCTGATGATGGTCTTTCGGCACGAATACAACCAGCTTGGACAGCTGTTCTGTATGAATATCCTTGATCGGCGCCCCGTTCTCAATACCAAGCGCTTCCGCCATCCAATCGTTCATTCCGCCTTCGGCAACATCAAGATTGGTGTGGCTGATATAGACCGCGATGTCATTTTTGATCAGCTTTTCATAGAGCTTACCCATAGGCGTATCGGTCTGAATTCCCTTGATCGGCCGGAAAATAATCGCATGATGGGCAATAATCAGATTGCAGCCCTTAGCAATGGCTTCGTCCACAATGGCGTCGTTGACATCGAGGGCAACCAGCACGCCGCTGATTTCCTTCTGCAGGCTGCCAAGCTGAAGGCCTACATTATCCCATTCTTCCGCCAGATGCTTCGGGGCAAGCTGCTCCATATAGCCAATTACAGTTTGTCCTTTGGCAAACATTCCAGCACCTCCGAAATTTTCTTGATCTGCGCCCGGATTTTGCTCCGTTTCTCTTCCGCCGAATCAAGCTCCGAGCGGGACAACGAGCCGAGAATACCTTCCAGCTTGGCAATTTCACCCTGCCATTTAGCGGTAAATACGGCATTCGGCTTCTCCAGCAGCCAAGGTCCCATTTGCAGCAGCATGTCCGGGCTGCAGATAACTCCGCCTGGCAGCACCCGCTCCAGGTACAGCTGCTCATTCGTCAGTCCGAAGGCATCCCCTTCAGGATAGGCGGTCAGCACTTCGTAGATTTTGCCGTCCTCTTCAAGAATATGCTCGGCCGTCACTACCCAGCCGTTATTCAGCAGCCAGCGGCGCAAAAGATCCTCGCCCACATTCGGCTGCAACGCCAGCGTCTTCACACCCTCCAGCTTGCCTAGGGCCTGGCCGCGACCCAAAATGGCAGCGATCAGCGATCCGCCCATTCCGGCAATCGTGATGCAATCGGCTTCGCCCGGTTCCAGCACTTCAAGCCCGTCACCGCGCCGTACAGCGATTTGTTTGCCGAGTCCGGCTTCTGCAACACCTTTTAGCGCCGCTTCATACGGACCCTGATTTACTTCACCTGCAATTGCCGAAACAGCTTTTCCGCTCTCTACGGCAGCTACAGGAAGCAGCGCGTGATCGGAGCCGATATCGGCGAGTCTGCTTCCTTCCGGCACCTGATCCAGCAGAAGCTGCAGCCGGTCTGATAATTTTACTTTGTTCATGAGGCCACCCACGTTATCCATTTTTTTCGGAAAATAAACAGCAGAGCCAATCCGGCAGCAACCTTCACTATCAATAACAGTGACACCCAGCCCGGGTAGCCCTGTCTAAGCCACAATGCATCGACCTCCGGCATTAGCCACAGCGACACGCCGACTCCCAGATAGACACCTGACACTCCGCTGACCTTATGATATAGCAGCCAGCTCAACCAGACCATCAGCACACACAGCGGCAGCCAGATCAGCTCCAGCTCCAGCATCGAGGCATCCGGACGCATTTGCCCGGAGAATCCGGCATACAAGAGTGCCCAAAAGGCGAATCCGCAGTAGTGCAGCAGACCAATCCGCAGGGTGAAACCCAGGACGCACCACAGCAGCCCGCAGCCCGCAATCAGCAGAGGTCTCCAAAAGTCAGGATCAAGGTCATGCAGTGCGATCAGCCATAGGCCAAAACCCAGTGTCAGTACACTGCCGACCCCGGCCAGCAGGAGGCTGATCATATTGTTACGGTCCCGGTAAATGGCCGAATAACCGTAACAGACCACTAAAACACAGAGTGCTGTTGCAAGTTGCAAAGGCCAGGGAAAAACGCTAAAATAAAGACTAATCAAGAAAATCAAGGAAATAATTCCAAAACCAAACAACCAAACTTTGATGCTTCCCTGCTGTAGATTTTGCAGCGATACCGGATTGCTATCCTTGATCTCCGCCTCATCATTGTAGAGGTTGGTCAAGAAGTCACAATATTGTTCGGGCAGCAGCTTGCTTCTTCTCCAGTACTGAATTTCTCTTATAATAATTTCACGTTTATCCAGATTCAACGGCTTATCCCTCATTTCACCCTTGCGCTAGATGCTTCTCAAGCTAAAAGAACCTCCTGCCACCATGCAGCAGAAGGTCCGGTTATCGAATCTATTCGAGGAAATCCTTAAGCCGCTTGCTGCGGCTCGGGTGACGCAGCTTGCGCAGCGCCTTGGCTTCGATCTGACGAATCCGCTCACGCGTAACACCGAATACTTTGCCGACTTCCTCAAGCGTTCTTGTCCGTCCGTCATCCAGACCGAAACGGAGTCTAAGCACGTTCTCTTCACGCTCAGTGAGCGTGTCCAGCACATCCTCCAGCTGTTCCTTCAGCAGTTCATAAGCAGCAGCGTCCGCAGGCGCCAGCGCCTCCTGATCCTCGATGAAATCGCCGAGATGCGAATCATCCTCTTCTCCGATAGGGGTTTCCAGCGATACCGGTTCCTGAGCAATCTTCATGATTTCTCTAACCTTCTCAACTGTCAGCTCCATTTCTGCAGCAATTTCCTCCGGCGAAGGCTCACGCCCCAGTTCCTGAAGCAGCTGGCGGGAGACACGGATCAGCTTGTTGATCGTTTCCACCATATGCACCGGAATACGGATTGTACGCGCCTGGTCAGCGATAGCCCGGGTGATCGCCTGGCGAATCCACCAGGTAGCATAGGTACTGAATTTGAATCCTTTGTTGTGGTCAAACTTCTCCACCGCTTTGATCAGACCCATATTGCCTTCCTGAATCAAATCAAGGAACAGCATGCCGCGACCGACATAACGTTTGGCGATACTTACCACGAGACGCAGGTTGGCTTCGGCCAGACGGCGTTTGGCTTCCTCGTCACCATTTTTGATCCGCATAGCCAGCTCAACTTCATCATCAGCCGAGAGCAGTGGCACACGTCCGATTTCCTTCAGATACATCCGGACTGGATCATTAATTTTGATTCCCGGCGGCAAGGACAAATCGTCATCGAAGCTGAAATCATCACTATCGCTGTTCTCATTGTCCTCGCTCTGCCGAAGCGGATTGGAGCCTTCTTCATCATTCTCATTGACAACCTCGATCCCGAGGTCGCTGAGCTGCTCGTAGAATTCCTCCATCTGCTCGGGGTCTTGATCAAACGGCGACAATTTCTCCATAATATCTTTGTAATTCAATGATGATCTTTTCTTGCCGTGTTCAATAAGCTGGTCCTTAACCTGATCCAGAGTAAATTCTGCTTCCAGTTCAGTATGCTGATCGTTCGCCATAATTCGACTCCCTCCTCCCTAGGTACATCCTGTCAAATTCTCACTGTCTCTCTAGGGTTATAATCTCACTTGCTATTTGTGCCGCACGTAAAAAGTCACCGGATTTCTCCGCTTGAATCATCTCTTCACGCTTTTGCTCCATCTTGCGCTGTGTAGGATATTTCTTCACTTCACGGATGCAGTCATCCAGAACCTGCGTATTCCAGTCTGGAGGTGTGTCCATCATGGAAATGGCTGTAGCAGTCTTCTCCAGACGGTCATCCTGAAGCGATGATAGAAACCGGCTGATGCCGGGTGGTTTGCCTTGCGCGTAATAGGCATATAGATAAGCGGCAATTGCCGCATGATCATCGATGTTGAACTCTTCTCCGAGGCGTTCGCCTACATAAGCGGCAGCTTCCGGATCCTGAATCATAAAAGACAGCAGGCGCCGTTCTGCAGCATGATAAGCGGGCAGCAAAGTTGGTGTCTGCACTTGCCCTTTTTTATGCCTACCATTATTCCACCTTTTGTCGTTATTATCCCCTTCGGGCATGTTTTTTTGCATCGACGCGCGGAGTAAGTTGCAGTCCTGTTTCAAGCTATCATATGACAGCTCGAGCTCGGAGGATATTTCCCGCAAATAAACTTCCCGCTCTGTGGAGGAGTGAAGCGTCGCAATAATCTGGAGCGCCTCCTTGACATAGGCTATTTTGCCGTCTTCCTCTAGGAGTATATGGTTTTTTTTCAGATATATAAGCTTAAATTTTATGGCTGAAACCGCCGAGTCAATCACCTGTTCCATGAACCTTTCCCCGCCGTGACGAGAGATAAACTCATCCGGGTCCAGTCCGCTTGGAAGCACGGCAACCTTAACCCTCAGCCCGCTATCCTCCAGCACTGGGATTGCCTTCAGCGCTGCAGCTTGTCCTGCCTTGTCGCCGTCATAGGAGAGAAGGATCTCATCTCCCAGACTTTTCAACAATGCCACATGGCTCTCCGTCAGCGACGTTCCCATAGTAGCCACACCGTTATGCACACCTGCTTCCCAGGCCGAAATGACATCGCCATATCCTTCGAAGAGGACGATTTGCCGCGTTTTGCGGATGGATGCTTTGGACTGGTGCAAATTGTACAGAATCCGGCTCTTGTTAAATAATCTGCTTTCCGGAGAGTTTAAATATTTTGGCTGACCGTCTCCGAGAATTCTTCCGGCAAAAGCAACTACCTTGCCCGTCCGGTTCGCAATCGGGAAAATGACCCGCCCGCGAAAACGGTCGATATAGCCCTTGCCTTCTCCTCTGGCAGACAGCAGCCCGCCTTTCTCCATTTCGGCGAGATCAAAATTCCGCTTCTCCAGGAATTGCAGCAGCGTATCCCAGCGGTCAGGAGCAAACCCAATCTGGAACTGGTCGATCATTTTGTCGCTGAAGTTCCGGGATCTTAAATAATTCATTGCGGCTGTGCCGTATTCCGTGTTCTTCAGCAGAAAATGATAAAACTTTGCTGACAATTCATAAGCCTGAATCAGCCGGTCCCGCTCGGGATCGGGTGGAGACAACGGCCCACCTTTGCCCTCGGGAATGACAATATCGCTTTCTTCCGCCATTATTCTGACTGCTTCAGGGAAGGATAATCCTTCGATTTCCATCCTGAACTTAATGGCATTACCGCCCATTCCGCAGCCAAAGCAATGAAATACACCCCGGTCAGGGGTCACGGTGAAGGAAGGGGATTTCTCCGAGTGGAACGGGCAGAGGCCCCATAAATATTTCCCCTGCTTAGTTAGATGGACGACCTTGCCGACGGTTTCGGCAATATCATGCCGAGCCAGCACGCTCTCGATAACTTCTTCCGGAATATTACCGTGTCCGCTTGCCACTTTTAGCCACCTTCATCTCTTAACAAATAAATATAATTCGCTATAGCTGCACATTCTCCTGCAAAAGTGTTAAAAGTTTTGTCAGTTTATGTTGAAAAAGATTTTTCTCTTCGGCCGTGATCGCTTTCGGACCTTTGGAATAGTGCCCGCGCCGGCGTTCCACAGCCCTGGCATGCCTGCCTTCCAGCATAAAATCCATCTTGGAATCCTCATATTCCTGTCCGCGGTTCGAAAGTACCCTGCAGCGTTTGCCCAGCGCCAGCGCAGCTAGTCCATAATCCTGCGTGATGACGATATCTCCGGCAGAAATATGATTGGCGATGTACAGATCAGCACTGTCAGCTCCGCGGTCAACCTGGACCACTGCGACACCCTCTTCCGCCTGAAGCACATGGTCAAAAGACGAGACCATCAGGACAGGTACGCCGAAGGAACGGGCAACAGCAGCAATTTCCTTTTTGACCGGACAAGCATCCCCGTCGACCACGATTTTTCTTCCGCTGGGCTTTTCCATGATCATCACCAAATTCCCGTGTAATATATATACGCTTTACCCAAACCGAAATCCTTCTTTGATAAAGCATAAATACGGAACGAATGTCAACTTACGCATTGGCACCGTTCCGTATATTTATACCCCAAACCATCGATCTATACCATAAGTTACACAAAATCACAAATTTGCTGTGGCGGCAAAGTTCGAATTCAGCCGAAAACTACCAAACCAGCTTGCCGAAATCGGCAAACACTCTGGAGTCTGCATCTACAGCGGACAGGAGAGCAAGGCGGTTCGTACGGATCTGTTCGTCTTCAGCCATAACCATTACGGAATCGAAGAATCCGGTAACGGCATCCTTCAAGCCGGAAAGAATACTAAGCTTGAGCTTTCTCAAAGTGCAGCAGCTG
>CAKMKL010000181.1 GCA_927443375.1 uncultured Paenibacillus sp.
CGTTCTATGCCGGATTTCTGCTGATGCTTTTTCCGATTTCGATGGTTGTCATCGCACCGCTCAGCGGGGCTTTGTCTGATAAGATCGGCTCCGAGTTGTTAACCTTCGCCGGGCTCCTCGTGATGGTGATTGCCCAGTTCGGGCTGGCCCGGCTGCATGATGGAAGCTCCGTTATTCTCGTCGGACTGTGGATCGCGATGCTCGGGGTCGGCAGCGGGCTGTTCCAGTCTCCGAACAATTCCTTGATTATGAGCAAGGTGCCGCGCACACAGCTAGGTTCCGCCGGCAGTGTCAATTCACTTGTCCGTAATGTGGGGATGGTCGTCGGAATCACGATTGCTACATCTATTCTGTTCAACGTGATGAGCAGCAAGGCAGGACACCGGGTAACCGGCCTCGTTCCGGGGAGTCCGGATATTTTCCTCTCGGGTATGCACGTCGTCTTTATGACTTCGTCGGTCATTTGTCTGGTCTCGGCACTGCTGACGGGCTGGCGTCTGATTACGATCAGAAAGAGCAAGCGCGCAGAGGCTTAAAACTGGCTGTTCCGTTAGTTAAAGGTAATTTGTCACAAAAGCAATCCCTGCATTGTCTCCACTATTGAACCTAATTCATGGAGGCGATTAATAATGAGTTTGAGATTGAATTACAGACAGGTAAACACTCCCGCGTTCCGGGCAATGATGGCAGCAGAGCAGCATAATGCAGGCAGGGGACTAGACAAGGTACTCGCCGAACTGGTCAAAATACGGGTATCGCAGATTAACGGCTGCGCTTTTTGTCTGGATATGCATGCCAAGGATCTGCTGAAGCTGGGCGATTACCAGGATAAGCTGGTGCTGGTCAGCGTATGGCGGGAAGCACCTGTGTTCAGCGGCAAGGAAAGAGCACTTCTTGAGCTTGCAGAGTCAGTAACCCTTATCAGCCAGGGCGGGGTGCCGCAGGCAGTCTATGATAATGTCCGCGAATATGTTAGCGAAGAGGAATTCGTCGACTGGATACTCAGCATCAATACAATTAACAACTGGAACCGGATCGCGATCTCCACAGGCATGTATCCGGGGGTATCGATGTAACAAACGGTTCAAGGGAGGGGTAGTATGGTGTTGAATGCTCGGAACGGTAAAGCGGAAAGCGCGCAGTCGGCGGAGCTTGCGGAATTATACCTTAACTACAGAAGGTACGCCTTCTCCATTGCTTACCGGATGCTAGGTACAGTGGCAGACGCGGAGGATGTGGTTCAGGACTGCTTTGCCGACCTGCAGCGGCGTGACCTCACCAGTATTGATAACAACAAGGCTTATGTGGCCCAAAGTATGACCAACCGCTGCCTGACTCTGCTGAATTCCGCATACAGCCGCAGGGAGACCTATATCGGTGAATGGCTGCCCGAGCCGGTGAGCGGGCTGTATGACGGTCCCGAAGCGGTGGCTGAGCGCAAGGACACCCTTTCCTTGGCATTCCTCGTACTGATGGAGAAGCTGTCACCTGTCGAACGGGCGGTGTTTGTGCTCCGGGAAGCTTATCAATACGAGTATGAAGCGATTGCCTGGATGGTCGGCAAAACGGAGAGCAACTGCCGGCAAATTTTCAGCCGTGTGAAGCGGAATCTTCAGGCTGATCCGGCTGGCGAAGCGATGTCTCCAGCACCGGAGCAGGTTCGTATGGGAATGCTTCAGCGGTTCACCGCCGCCTTTGCCGCGCATGATGTGAACGGGATGCTGGCTCTCCTGACAGAGCAAGCTGTATTCGTTGCTGATGGAGGAGGACGGCAAGTACATACGATCCTCCGGCCGATGGTGGGCCGCAAGGGCGTACTGGCACTGCTCACCTCGCGCAGAGTGCTGGCCCGGATGCGCAGCTGGACTTCCTCTATAGAACTTATTAACGGTGAAGCTAATCTGGTCTACAGAGATCAAGGCGAAGTTAAGGCCGTACTTTGCCTGGCCTTGAACCGCAGCGGGGAGCAGATTCAGAGTGTTTACCTGATCATGGGACCGGAGAAGCTGAGCCATGTCAGGCCTTCTGCCGCCCGGTAGCCGATGAAGACGTACGCAAAAGCGCCGCCCGCCTGAAATCAGGGGGCGGCGCTTTTGCGTAAACTTAATTATTGAATCTGTGGATCGGTGCGGGAATCCGTCCGCCGCGGTTTACGAACCCGGCACAGTTGAACGGATTCACGGCCATCACAGGCGCATAGCCGAGAAGGCCGCCGAATTCGACCATCTCGCCGACTTCCTTTCCGATTACCGGAATGACACGAACCGCAGTCGTCTTGTTGTTGACCATACCAATCGCAGCTTCATCTGCGATAATGCCGGAGATGGTCTCTTTGCTGGTGCTGCCCGGAATGGCGATCATGTCGAGTCCGACCGAGCAGACACAGGTCATTGCCTCCAGCTTCTCCAGGGTCAGCGCGCCGCGCTGTACCGCCTGAATCATCCCGTGGTCTTCGCTGACCGGAATGAAGGCGCCGCTGAGTCCGCCGACATAGGAGGAGGCCATGACGCCGCCTTTTTTAACATTGTCGTTGAGAATGGCCAGTGCTGCCGTAGTGCCGGGAGCGCCGGCTTCCTCCAGGCCCATGACCTGGAAAATCTCGGCAATCGAGTCTCCGATCAGCGGAGTCGGGGCTAGGGACAGATCAATGATGCCGAACGGCACACCCAGCCGCTTAGAGGCTTCCTGGGCAACCAGCTGGCCGACACGGGTAACTTTGAAGGCGGTCCGTTTGATCGTCTCGCAGAGCGTCTCGAAGTCTTGGCCCTTCACTTCCTCGAGCGCACGCTTGATGACACCCGGACCGCTGACACCGACGTTAATGACGAGTTCACGCTCGCCTACGCCGTGGAAAGCTCCGGCCATGAAGGGATTGTCCTCCACTGCGTTACAGAAGACAACCAGCTTGGCGCAGCCGATGGAATCGCGGTCTTTGGTGCGCTCCGCAGTCTGGATAATGATGTCGCCCATCAGCTTCACGGCATCCATGTTAATTCCGCTGCGCGAGGAGCCGACATTCACAGAGGAGCACACACGCTCGGTCACAGCCAGGGCTTCGGGGATACTGTCTATCAGAATCCGGTCGCCTTTGGTGCAGCCTTTCTGCACAAGAGCGGAGAATCCGCCGATAAAGTTAACACCGACCTCTTTCGCCGCCTTGTCCAGAATTTGCGCAACCGGCACATAAGAATCCGTGTGAACGGCACCGGCCGCAATCGAGATCGGGGTGACGGAAATCCGTTTGTTGACAATCGGTACACCGAATTGACGCTCCAGATCTTCACCGGTCTTCACCAGCTTCTCGGCGGAGCGGGTTATCTTATCATATACATTCTGGTTAAACACCCGCAGATCGGTATGGGCGCAATCCATCAGACTGATACCCATCGTTATCGTGCGGACATCCAGATTCATTTCGGAGATCATTTGATTGGTTTCCTGTACTTCGCCACGTGAAATCATTGTTCGCTCATCCTTTCGCTGCTAAATGCGGTGCATAATATTGAAGATATCCTCATGCTGAAGTTTGATTTCTACGCCGATATCTTCGCCCACATGCTGCAGATCCAGGACAATTTCCTCAAAGGACTTGCTTGGCGCTGAAATATCTACAATCATCATCATGTTAAAATAGTCCTGCACAATCGTCTGAGAGATATCAAGAATGTTCAGATTGTGTTCGGCAAGGTATGTACAGACTTTGGCAATAATCCCTACTTTGTCTTTTCCCAGTACAGTAATAATCCCCTTCAATGTTAAAAGCCTCCCATTTGTCTATTCTATGTTCATCGCCGCATTAACGGAATGAACCGTTTCAATCATTATTGCAAATGATGGCACAGACGGCAACCAAAGGTTTTTTGTCAGTCTGATTATATATTTGATCTTGAAGCCTATATTCAATTAGAATAAATTGACTGAATGTGAACAATATCATGGTCCTATAGATTGATATATTTTTATAAGGAGTAAACATGACAACTAGAAAATATAAGGCGCTAGTCGAGCAGCGGACCAGGGAGACTCTGGATAAATGGTCAGGACAGCAATATGTCGGGGAAAGGGAGATTTACCGTTTTCTGCATAATCTAAAAGGAACTGCGGGAACCGTCGGCCTGGACCGGGTAGAGAGGTTTGCCAGCAGTACACTGCTCTATTTCTCGGATCATAGTGATAAGGTCTGGATGGAGGCGGAATGGCGCGAGGTTTTACACCCTGTACTGGACCTGTTTAGCGGGGAGGAATCCTCTGGAAGCGTGCCTGACCCTGTGCTGGAAATCAGCCTCTCAACCGGCTCCAAGCAGCAGAAGTATGAAATTCTGCTTGTGGATGACGATGTGGAGCTAGTGGCTTTTTTGCGGGAATCCCTGGAGCAGCAATCTTATTATGTAAATATCGCGATGTCGGCGGAGCGCGGGCTGAAGCTGTTTTATGAGAGCCGCCCGGATATGATTCTGCTGGACATTCTGCTGCCTGATCAGAGCGGAATTGATGTCCTTCACCAGATTATCGGAAAAGCCAAAAAAGAGCGTATCCCGATCATTATCATGAGCGGGGAGCATTCCAGGGATCTCCAATTGTACGCGTATTCACTGGGTGTGATGGATTACATACCGAAGCCGGTGGACATCGACTTGTTTCTGGTTCTGATCAAGAACCGCTTTGAGCTGAAAAAGGAGTGGCAGAAATCGATTATTATCGATGAGCTGACCGGCGCCTATAACCGTAAATATTTTAATCAGACGATGAAGCAGCTGGTATCCGATTTTAGAAGGACCGAACGGATTTTTTCACTGGCGCTGCTCGACCTGGATTATTTCAAACATATAAATGATACTTACGGCCATCTGGTCGGGGATGAGGTGCTGCAGGCTTTTTCAGAGCTGGTGCGCAGCTCCATCCGTATCGAAGATACCTTCTGCCGCTACGGCGGGGAAGAGTTTGCCCTGTTCATGCCTAATACGGATGCGGCTTCCGCGCTGCTTGTTATTGAACGAATTCAGAGTCAGTTTGCAGCCATGGATTTCTGGGCTAAGCAGCAGCAGTTCCGTGTAACCTTCTCAGGCGGAATCACCGAGATCAGGGCCCGGCGGGATGATCCGGAGGAGCTGATTGAGGATGCGGACCAGGCCCTGTACGCCAGCAAGCATGCCGGAAGAAACCAGACAACTCTCTATAACGAGTACCTTCCGACAGGTAAAGTGGAGCAGGTGCTTAAGGTGATTGTTGTCGATGACGATGCACTGATCCGCCGCATTGTCGTCCAGCAGTTCAGGGAATGGGAGCCGGCAAATAATCTCAAGATGGAGGTAAGCAGCTTCGAAAACGGAGCACAGTTCCTGCAGTCGGTATGGTATTCACCCGAAGATAAATTTATTATTCTCCTGGACGGAATCATGCCTGAGCTGGATGGACTGGAAGTGCTGAAGCAGCTCCGCAGCAGATATCCGGAAGTGAATATACTCGTTATTATGCTTACCGGCCGGAATAATCAGCAGGATATTATTCACGCACTGCAGCTAGGAGCCGATGATTATATAGTAAAGCCGTTTCATCTGCCGGAAATGCTGACAAGGGTTGAACGGCTGGCACACAGATTTTTATTCTAAAAAGGTACAGCAACCGCGGTGCATTTTGAAAGGTGAGAAAGATGCAAAAAGTATTGATTGTAGATGATGAAGATGTTTTACGTATGCTGATTGAAGATACGCTGGAGGATCTGGAGGAAGTCGAGCTCCATACCGCCGAGAACGGCCGTGAGGCGATGACGAAGCTGTCCGGTAACAGATTCGATCTGGTGATTCTGGATTACATGATGCCCGAATTGACCGGAATTGAAGTACTGGGCTTGATGGATGAAGAGATGAAGGCTGCAACACCCATTTTAATGCTGACGGCCAAAGCGCAGGAGGCCGACCGGAACAGAGCACGAGAAGCCGGAGCCCGTTATTTTATGCCGAAGCCGTTTAGCCCTATGGAGCTTCTGCAGATTGTGGAGGGCATTCTCAGTGATAAGAAGAAGACTTAGTAACATGAGTATCAAAAAGAAATATTTCCGTATTATTGCAGGCTTAATCTTACTGGTAATCTTGACGGGGGCAGGCTTGTATCTCTACATCAATGCAGAGCAGGAGCGGCTGAATCATAACCAGGAAGTGCTGCAGCATAAGGCCGGAACCATCAATGAAATGGCTGCGACGCTGAATGAGGTATTCTTCCGTGTCAGAGGATATTCTCTGCTCAAAAGCGACAATGAACTGAAGCTGGCCTATGAAGCGCTGGATAAGCTGGAGAATATTCTCGGGGTGTACTCTCAGTTGAATCTTTCACCGGAGGAAGCGAATTTCAGAGAAGATCTGAAAGCTTTTGTCGATCAGTATGAGAATGTGACGCTGCCTAAATTCATCGCCTATGTTGAGCAGGATGACTACGCCGGGCTGCGCGTACTGGCCAAAGACGGAGTCACGCAGGCCGTTAATGATTTTCTGGCGTATACCAAGAATTATGAGACACGCTCTAATCAGCAATTGAGTGATATGGTCGACCAATCCCTGAAACAGGCGAATGATTTTACGATTCTTGCTTTTCTCCTCAGCACAGCGCTGCTGCTGTTATTCACGCTGATGATCTGGCGGATTCTCAAAATTGTGATTGATCCGATCGTTCAGCTGGAACAAGCAACAAATTCGCTGGCCGCAGGGGAGGCTGTGCTGCTGGGCAAGCTGCATAAGCAGGATGAGATCGGCCGTCTCTACGAGGCATTCCTCAACATGGCCCATAGTATACAGGATAAAGAAGAAGAGCTGATGATGCAGAATGAAGAGCTGCTTGCCCAGCAGGACGAGCTTCAGGATCAGCAATTTAAGCTTGAACGTTCACTAAGCGAGATAGAGAACATGATGAAGGCGCTGGACCAGTCCTCAGCAGTTGCCATTCTGACGCAAAAGGGGATCTTCACCTATGCCAACGAGAACCTGAGTGACTATACAGGCTATAAGAATGCAGAGCTGATCGGTTCGACCTTCCGTTTGTTTGACCTGCAGAATTTCACGGATTCCCAGACACAGCAGATCATCCGCAAGCTGAGTACCGGCGGGGTGTGGAGCGATGAAATCCGGATGAACATGAAGAACGGTAATCCGGTCTGGCTGCACATGACCATTATGCCTTATCTGAATGATGACGGGCAGATTTACCAGTATATCCTGATTGCGAATAATATTACCTCTATGAAGAATGTACAGCAGGAGCTGGCAGAGACACTCAAGCATACAGAGCAGACCAAAATCATGCTGGAACGCAGCAACCAGCTGAATCATGACATCACATATACGCTGGACAAACAGGATTTTGTCGAGAAATTTATCGAATTCATGAATAAACAGTATGCTTTTGATTCCAGCCTCTTCCTGCTTGTCAAAGACAACATCAGCGCGGTTAAAGGTGTACCAAAGGAGAATGTTGAGCGTTATCTGGGCAGTGAAAGCGGCAATATGCTGCACCGCATGCGGACGGAGAAATCCTATATCACCAAGCGGCCGTCTACGTTAAGAGAGCAGGGAATTGCACCTGAAGGTACTGATTCGTATGACTTTTACTCAACAGTTGTGAATGCGCAAGATGATGTCCTCGCTGTTTTCTGCGGCACCCGGATCGGGCATTCCTTCAGTGAAGACGAGATCAATGAAATCCAAGGGATGATGAACCGTGTGGCGCTGGCTATAGAAAGACTGTTCATGTACGAGGAGATTGAATACGGCCGCAGACTGAACCAGGATATTGTCAACAACGTCAATGAAGGCATCCAATTTGTGCAAATGGACGGCAGCATGCTGCATATGAATGAGGTTCTAGCCCAGATGTTCGGCTATGATGAGTGGTCCGAAGGTGATCTTATTTCAAAAGAACGCTGGAGCGGGCATTTCATCCATACGGCGAATGAATCGGATGAACTGGAGCTGTTCTACCAGAAGGCAATGTCCGAGCATTTCATTGAATCCAGTTCCATGAAGTATTCGCTAGGCAAGGAATCGCTGAAGCATATCGACATGTACGCTATACCGGTATACCGGCGGGAGACTCGCTTCGGGACACTGTTCGTCCACCGCGACATCACCCGCGAATATGAGCTGGATCTGATGAAGTCGGAGCTGGTCAGCACGGTCAGCCATGAGCTGCGGACCCCGTTGTCGAGTGTCCTCGGCTTCACAGAGCTGCTGCTGTCCAAGACGATGAAGCCGGAGAAGCAGCTGAAGTACCTGGAGACCATCCACAGGGAAGCCCAGCGTCTGACCGAACTGATCAATGATTTCCTTGATCTGCAGCGTATGGAATCAGGAACCCAGCAGTATAATCCCGAGCCGCTTAACCTTAGTGAGCTTGTCCTCGGAGTGATAGACCAATACAAGCTTAGCGGGACACATCATATTCTGCTGGAAGATGAAGCGCAGAATGCCGAGGTTGACGTGGACAGGGACAAGATCGTCCAAGTGCTGACCAATCTGCTCAGTAATGCGATCAAATTCTCGCCGGGCGCCAGCGAGATTAAGGTAATGCTGCATAATGAACCGGAGCGGGTTGTTGTGGAGATACAGGATCACGGGCTGGGTATTCCCAACAATCAGATCGGCCAGCTGTTCCAGAAATTCAGAAGAGTCGACAACAGCGCCTCCAAGCGGATCGGCGGAACAGGACTCGGGCTTGCTATCTGTAAAGAGATTATTGAGAAGCAGAAAGGCTCAATCGGCATTGAGTCGGAAGAAGGCGAAGGCTCAACGGTCTGGTTCAGTCTTCCTCTTCGCAATGCTTCAGGCAACCGGCATGAGGATGAGCCCATTAAATTGAGTTTAGACAAGGAGCAGAAACCGAACGTAATGATTGTAGAGGATGATTACAGCCTGTCACTGCTGCTGTCTGAGGAGCTGAAGGGCAAGGGCTTCCGCGTAACTCATCATTACCGTCCGCAGGAGGCCTATGAGCAGGCGCTGAAGACGCCTTTTGTGGCAATCGTTGTAGATCTGATGCTGGGGGAAGAGCTGGACGGCTGGGATCTGATCCGTATGCTGAAGGATGACGCCCGTACAGAGCATGTCCCGATTATTATTTCCTCTGCTCTCGACAAGGCGGACAAGAAGATGCTGGACAATGTCCGGAAATATTTAACCAAGCCTTATCCTCCCGGCGAGCTGACGGGAACCCTGCAGGAAATAGTGGAAATTAGACAGCGAAGCGGAGAAGTGCTTTTCCCGGATAGCAGCCCTTGGGAAAACGGGGAATAACGATGGCCTTATACCAACAAGTCCTGTATTCAGGGCTTGTTTTTTATCATATAGGAGTAAATCCAAATGAGTTCAGACGGAATCTGTTGATTATTGGTTAAAGATGTTAAAGGTGCGTATACAAGAATCAAACCCGTGGCAGTAAGCGGGTAAGAGGATAATAAATGAGCAGAAGTATACACTAAAAGGAAATTTGTTGCGATAAAAAGGAGACCTTATGACGGAGAAAAAAGAAATAAGGGATGCAGGGTGGAACTTAGACCATAGCTATGTCAGCCTGCCGGAATCATTCTATTCAAAGCTCAAGCCAACCTCAGTCCGCTTGCCGAAGCTTATCATTCTTAATGAACCGTTAGCGGAAATGCTAGGGTTGAATAATCCCGGGCTGCGAAGCGAAAATGGCGTATCGGTCCTTGCAGGAAACCAGATTCCCGAAGGTGCAGTGCCGCTGGCACAAGCTTACGCAGGGCATCAATTCGGGCATTTTACCATGTTAGGAGACGGCCGGGCAGTATTGATCGGGGAACAGATTACTCCGCCGGGCGTGCGTGCTGACATCCAGCTCAAAGGCTCAGGCAGAACCCCCTACAGCCGGAGGGGGGATGGCCGTGCGGCAATGGGCCCGATGCTCCGCGAATACATTATCAGCGAAGCCATGCATGCGCTTGGCATTCCAACGACCCGCAGTTTGGCGGTGGTCACAACCGGTGAGTCAATAATCCGGGAAAACGAGCAGCCAGGTGCGGTTCTCACCCGTGTGGCTGCCAGTCATCTGCGTGTCGGCACCTTTCAATACGCTGCGGCAAGGGGTAATACCCAAGATCTCCAAGCCCTGGCTGATTACACCTTACAACGGCATTTTCCGGAGGCTGAGGATGGGGCGAACCGTTATCTCTCCCTGCTCCAGGAAGTGATTAAACGTCAGGCTGAGCTGATTGCCAAATGGCAGCTCGTCGGCTTTGTTCACGGGGTGATGAACACCGACAACATGGCCCTCAGCGGAGAGACCATTGATTATGGCCCATGCGCCTTTTTGGACACCTATGATCCTGAGACGGTATTTAGTTCCATTGACCTTCAGGGCCGCTATGCCTATGGCAATCAGCCACGCATTGCCGCTTGGAATCTCGCGAGATTTGCCGAGACGCTTCTGCCGCTGCTTCATGACAATGAGCCGCAGGCTGTCCAACTGGCTGAGGAAGCAATTTCTGATTTCTCAGTGATATTTCACCGGAATTGGCTCACGGGAATGAGAGCGAAGCTGGGCATCTTTAACGAAGAACAGCAGGACGAATCACTTATTGACGGACTTCTCGGGATGATGCAGAAGAACCGGGCGGACTACACCAATACCTTCCGTGCCTTAACTTTAGGCAGACCGGAAGATACAGGTCTGTTCGGGAATGAGGATTTTACGAAGTGGAAGGAATTATGGGAGGCGAGGCTGGGCAGACAGGAAGAATCTCAAGCGTCCTCCCGCCTGCTGATGCGCAGCAGCAATCCGGCGCTGATCCCGCGTAACCACCGCGTAGAAGAGGCCCTGGAGGCAGCGGTAGAACGGGAAGACTACAGTGTAATGGAGAAGCTGCTTAGTGTTCTTTCGAACCCTTATGCGTACACTCCCGAACAGGAGGAATACTCCACACTGCCTGAGAGCTGCTCCAGTCCTTACCGGACATTTTGCGGTACCTGATCAGGATTACAAATGATACTAAACCAACAAAAGCCGTCCTCAGGTGATCTTCATAACCGATTTAGGCGGCTTTTCTTTTGGGATTATCGTATATCGGGCAGTGGTGAGCCTGAAAAAAATCTTGCCTTATAGTGGACTCTAAGGGGTATAGTGAAAATGAATTGCGGACAACCATTCAGGGATTAAAGGGAGGAAACCAGTGTGAAGTACAGTTATTTGGGTAAATCAGGCCTCAAGGTCAGCCAGCTCTGTCTCGGCACGATGAATTTTGGCCCGGAAACCGAAGAGAAGGAAGCTTTCCGTATTATGGATGCCGCGCTGGATGCGGGAATTAACTTTTTTGATACAGCCAATGTCTACGGAGGCCAGGAGCGCCGCGGCTGGACGGAAGAAATCATCGGCCGCTGGTTTAAGCAGGGCGGCGGACGGCGCGAGAAGGTAGTGCTTGCGACCAAAGTATACGGCGATATGTTCGATGAGCATGACGGGCCTAATTCCGGTTCCGGCTTATCTGCTTACAAAATCAGACGGCATCTTGAGGGCTCGCTGAAGCGCCTGCAGACTGATCATGTTGAGCTCTATCAAATGCACCATGTCGACCGCAATGTATCTTGGGATGAGCTGTGGGGCGCCTTTGAGATTGCTGTGGCCCAGGGCAAAGCGGGTTATATCGGTTCCAGCAACTTTGCCGGCTGGCATATTGCTGCCGCCCAGGCACAGGCGAAAGCCCGCCATTTCCTGGGCCTGGTCTCCGAGCAGCATTTGTACAACCTGCTCGAACGGACGCCGGAGCTTGAGGTACTGCCTGCTTCGCAGGAGCTGGGCCTCGGCGTAATTCCATGGAGTCCGCTGGCCGGTGGGCTGCTGGGCCGCAACGCGCTTGCCAAGACCGGCGTGCGCAGCGCCCGCTCCGCTAAGCTGGAGCAGCACCGCAGCCAGCTGGAGCAGTTCTCTGCCCTCTGCAAGGAGCTGGGCGAGCATGAGGATCAGGTGGCATTGGCCTGGGTACTGGCCAATCCGGCGGTTACGGCCCCGATTATCGGGCCGAGAACGATGCAGCAGTTCGAGGATTCGCTGCGGGTGACGGAGATTGTTCTGGACGAAGAGACGCTGAAGAAGCTCGGCGAGATTTTCCCGGGACCGGGCCGTCCGGCTCCTGAAGCCTACGCCTGGTAATTAGGCCGGCAAGCTATGATAGTATAAAGCAAGTAAACAGCAGAGCAGCGCTCTCCCTCTTCGGGAGGCGCTGCTCTGCTGTTGTGCCATTCACAACTGGATCTTAGTGCGAGACGGAAGAGATTACGGCCAGTTCACCTTCTTCATTGATTTCGGCGTAGGCTACAGACTGCGGCCCGTTAAAGCCCTGCTTACGCAGCTCACCGGCCAGCCAGGCATTATCCTGACCCAGGCTGCTTAGGGTCTGGCGCTGTACAATGCCGTCTTCGATAATGCTCAGCGGCAGGGTGGATTCCGGAAGCACAATCAGATCCTCGCGGGTCGCCGGTTCATACTGCGCTTTTTTGAGAATGCTGAGTGAGCCGTTCGGCTCATAAATCGCGTAAGCGGCCTCGCTGACAGAGAACGTATCCTTGGCCCGCAGCATCATCCGCAGCTGTTTGAAATCCAGGTTGTTTTTACGCAGCTTACCCAGATCGATCTTTCCGTCACGGATGAAGACTTCTGGCTCGCCCTCGAGCGGCTTGCGGAGCTTGGGAAGATGGAGGGTGACCTTTTCAAAAGTAACGGACAATAATGTCCAGACAGCCAGCGTAAAAATCAGCATGAGCACGGAGTGCTCTTTTTCATATATAGTATCCCCGACAAGATCGCCCAGAATTACCGCCGAAATGAAGTCAAAGGGCGTCAGGGCGGATATTTCCTTTTTGCCGAGCAGAAGTGTCATAGCCCATAGCCCGATAAAACCGGCAATCAATTTTATTGTTATTGTCCGTAATCCATGCGGCAGCCCCTCCAGCCGGTCTTTGTAATCTAAGAATGTTTAACCAGTAAGCTTTTGGACGTAACATATTACTGTTCTGCGGAAGTACAGAAGCATTGAAATAGGACTTTGATGATAATGGGAACCGGTCTGTGATAAGCTGGGGGAAGCAAGGGTCTGGAGCAGGATTAAATGCACTGAATACAGGGAGGCGCTGGTTTTGCTATTTTATCTGATTTCCGTATTGGTCGTTGCGGCGGACCAGGCTGCCAAGTGGATTGTGCGGTCGAATATGCAGCTTGGGGAGATTGTTCCTTTCTGGGAAGGGCATCTGGTATTTTCGTATTATGAGAACAGCGGGGCAGCCTTCAGCTCCTTTCAGGGGTACGGGCAATATTTCTCTATTGTCGCAGCAGGATTTGTCGCAGCAGTCTTCTATTACAGGCGTAAAGGAGAGCTGCGGGGTCCGCTCATGGAAGCGGCCAGCGGTTTTCTGGTAGGCGGGGCCGTAGGCAACGGGATTGACCGTGTATTGTTTCATCAGGTTACGGACTTTCTTGTATTCGGGAAGGGCGGGGGCATTCTTAATCTGGCCGATCTGGCGATTAATGCCGGCGGGATCCTGATTGTCATTCATCTGATTCTCGGACAAGTGAAGCGCAGCAGGATGAAAAGAAAACAAATCAAGCAAAACTGAACGCATTCAAGGCAAGTACCTCTGAAAAGGGATCAGCAACAAAAAAATTTATATCATTTTATCTAATGCAAGTTATCATTAAATGTAATGAAGCTGCTTAAATCGGAGTTATTTACTATGATTTAAGCGGCTTTTTTGCGTTTTATTGAATTATGTACCTCAGATTACAATATTTAGTGAACCAGCGACTCGTTGAAGGTTTCTTATAATTATGTTAGCCTGAGTTCATGATGTTAATAGAGTAGAAGATTTTTTTGCTGAGGAGAGGTCGATATTGGTGCAACTACAAGTTACGAACAGCCCGTTTAGCGAGAGCCAGGTTGAACTTCTGAACCGGCTGCTGCCTACACTTACGGAGTCGCAGCAGATTTGGCTTGGCGGATATTTATCCGCAATGTCCCTTCGGGGAACTACAGACCTGGTCCGGGCAGCCGGTGAGCAGCCGGTGCTTGCAGCTGCCTCAAATGCAGCTGCTTCTGCAGCGGCAGCACCGCAATTATCCCGTGAGGTAACCGTTCTATTCGGCTCCCAGACCGGAAACTGCCAGCGGCTGGCGACCAGCCTGTCCCGCAAGCTCGAGGAGCAAGGCTTCCAGGTGACCGTGGCGGCGATGAACGCCTTCAAAACAAATACGCTCAAAAAAGTCGAGAATCTGCTTATCCTGGCAAGTACCCATGGGGAAGGTGAACCGCCGGACAATGCCCGGGCCTTCCATGAATTCCTTT
>CAKMKL010000182.1 GCA_927443375.1 uncultured Paenibacillus sp.
TACGTAGTTCAGCTTCAGTCCACTGGGAACATCGGAGGCTTTGAGCACCTCGAACCGGAACGCATTGCCGATCCCTAAAAAATAGCTTTTGAACAGAAGCTGCTCCAGATAAGACACCCCGTTCTGCAAGCCCGCCAGCACAGCAATTCCAATCCATATCTTCCCTCTAACCCTAAGACTTCTCGCAACTGTACAGGCAAACATAATCATGAGCAGCACGAATCCGGCAGACCATGTACACTGCAGCGCGCTTCGTAAGGTAACACTCCAGAAATTTCCCGGCAAGAAATCTGCTGAATAAAACAGGATGTATAACCCCAGGTGGATCATTCCTATAAGCATAAGAGTCAGCAGCAGCATCCAGAATTGAAGAAGTGGGGACAGGACGGTAGATAGGGTATTTACTGGAAGCAGCCTGCGCGCATAGGATTTCAGGTTGCGGTTATAATTAATCACCGTGATGAAGAGGAATACGACTCCAATCGAAAAATAAGTGAGCAGGTGACCGGAAAGGACATCATTGCTCGTTGTGCCTGAGGATACCCAGATCCCGGTATGAATTAGAATCATAATGACAAATGCTGCAAGAATCCGGTCCCGGCTGCGCCTAAAATCATAACGAATCAGCTTCAGCATTCCGCATACACCTCTCTGAACAGCTCATCGATACTTTTTCCCCGCTTCTGCCGCAGTTCCTCTACATCACTATGCAAGACGAGTTCCCCTTCTTTAATAAAAATCACCTCATCAAAGATCCGTTCAATATCCGACACAAGATGGGTGGAGAGCAGAATCGTGCTGTCCTCTTCATAAAATTCCATCAAAGCATTCAGGATTTTGGTCCGGGCAACCGGATCCACTCCGCCAATCGGCTCATCCAGCAAATACAGTCTGGCCTTGCGCGAAAGCGCCAGCGTAAGCTGCAGGCGTTCATTCATCCCTTTGGATAGCGCCCGTACTTTATCCTTCACGTTCAGCTTCATAAACTCCAGCATGCGGTGCGCTTTAGCCGGATCAAAATCAGGATAAAAATCCTCCATGAACCTGAGCGCATCACCTACCTTCATCCAGTCCTCCGTCAGCGGCTGGTCCGGCATAAATGAGACTAGTAATTTGCTCTCACCGCCCACCGGAGTTCCCAGCACGGAAATGCTCCCGGAGCCCGGCTGTGCGAGTCCGGCGATCAGCTTCATTAGAGTGCTTTTTCCGCTGCCGTTGCTGCCAAGCAGTCCAATAATTTTACCGGCACCGAGTTCAAAACTGACATTGTGCAGCGCCTGTTTGGAGCCGTATTTTTTCGAAACCTGTTCTACCTTGAGTATCCTGTCCACCCTTACATCCCCCTACTTTCTGTCTTTCGCCGCAATATTCTCCGCCACCGCCGTTACAATTTCTTCACTCTGAAAGCCAAGCTCCTGCATACCGCGGATGAACCGGTCGAGAATATCCTGGGCCATTTCTTTTTTGATGTTCATAATCGTCTCTTCCCTCCCGGTCACATATCTGCCCATGCCGCGCCGTGTCTCCACAATCTCTTCACGCTCCAGTTCCTGAAAGGTTCTTTGCACCGTGTTTGGATTAATCTGCAGTTCTGCCGCCAGTTCGCGCACCGAAGGGATTTTGTCACCGGGCTTCAGCTTGCCAGTGATGATCTCGCCCTTGAGGTAGTTCATGATCTGTAAATAAATCGGCTGGTTGTTGTCAAATTCAATCGTCATCAAGCAACGTCCCTTCGTCTGAAGACGGTAAATCCTGCCAGGAGGAATACAATGATATACACAGCAAGCATAGTGATCGAGAATCCAAGGGTCATTCCGGACAACGGGGGTTTATTTCCGCTGCTGTACGCAGACAAATCCAGGTTAGGGAACAAAAAATACTTATAGAACTCCCGGTTAATCACGATCTTATCCATCGTCACTGCAAACATAGCGATCCCGATGGTCACTCCCGTAGAGTTGGTCAGCACCCCCAGCATAAAGACAAGAGTTGAATACATAAACGTATATACAAATCCGTACAGCATGGACTGCAGGATTTCCACAACTCCTGTATCCACGCCACCGGCAGTAAACCAGAGCATGCCCGAGAGGAATATCGCTGCCGCTGCCACCAGGGTCAGGCTAAGGGCATACAGCAGCACCGTTACATATTTCGAAGCCAGAATAGCAGTGCGGCTACGGGCGCGGATGAGCAGAAATTTGACGGTTCCCTGACTATGCTCCTTGGCTACAATCCCTGCCGTACCGATGATGGCCAAAATAGCCATAACCTGGCCCATTCCGGTCGGCAGCAGCATTTGCTTCGTAAACTCCGCAGCGGAAGCGAACGATTCCGGTGATACAGAATGAATAATATACCCGAGCACCAACGGAAAGAACACAAGAATCAGATGGGGTACAAAAAAGGAGCGCTTCTTGAACAGCTTCAGCCACTCGTTAAGGACCAGGTTACTAAATTTACGCAATGCGGTTCCCTCCTGTCCATTTCAGGAAATCTTCTTCGAGACTTTGTTTATTCTCACTAATCCGGTATACGCCGACCTTAGCAGCGCTGAGTGCTGCAACAAGCTCCGGCACCTTATGGTCAATCAGGCGGATATGGAGTTCCTTCTGCATTTCGTCAGTACGGGTCAATTCCACCCCATCCATTGCCTGTATTACGGCCTGCCCTGCCTCAACCTTATCAACTCGGACGGCAAGGGATACCTCTCCTTCCGTCTTTGCCTCTGCACCAAGCTGGGCTTCCGTGACCAGCGAACCGTTCTGGATGACTACTGCCCGGTTGCAGATCTGCTCGATCTCGGCCAGCATGTGGCTGGAGATTAAGATGGAGATTCCCTCCACCTCCGCGATATTCCGCATATAATCACGCATTTCCCGGATCCCTGCGGGATCAAGACCATTGGTCGGCTCATCCAGAATGAGCAGCTTCGGGGAATGCAGCAGAGCCTGGGCGATGCCGAGCCGCTGGCGCATGCCGAGCGAATACGCTTTTACCTTCTTATCCATCGCCCCCTGCAGCCCGACCAGCGCTACGACCTCGGCGATCCGCGAATCGGCAACCCCGTCACTCATCCGCAGATACTGCTTCAGATTATCAAGGCCGGTCATATGCCCATAAAACTCGGGATTCTCGATAATCGCACCGATATGAGCAATCGCCTTGTTGAAGTTATTGCGGATGCTGTGGCCATGGACAAGCACATCCCCTTCTGTCATCTTGATCAGGCCGGTCATCATGCGGATCGTAGTTGTCTTGCCCGCCCCATTTGGACCAAGCAGCCCCACGATCTCCCCTTTGCGAATCTCAAAAGACAGCTGATTCACGATAGCCTTCCCTTTAATCATTTTGCTGACGCCCTTCATCTGCAGCACTACCGGGTCACTTTTGGCTCCGGCATGTTCTGGGCTAACTGTTGTCCGCTCCATGGTATCCTCCCTATATCGAGTAAATTTAGTATCCAGGTTTTCTGTATCAGTGTGTTAGTTACATAGTACACTAAGATGATTATGTTGTAAAGATATGGATGTTATTATTTTTCCGCAGTAGTCTCCCAACCACACCAAAACATCAAGGATACATAGAATAGAGTGATATAAGAGATTCAAGTGAATCGAATAAGCTCATGCTTTATTAATCTACGGGAGGAATTGATATGAAGCCGGAGGTTCATATTTCACAAACTTACCCGCGCCTAAGAGTATATGAGGAAGAAAATTATCGGGGCAGACGCAGAACGTACACCGGAAATCTCGGCATCCGCAACACGGACAATATTCTGGATGGTATTGAAAGCCTGCGTTTCTTCTCGCCCAGCAGCAATGCGACATTAGTCCTGTTCAGCAGAACCCGGTTTAAAGGCAGCTTCCGGGTCCTTCGCGGAAACCATAACATCCGTGATCTGGACGATTATATTAACGGCAATGATGTAGAATCGATCATCTCTACCAATCAAAGGCTAACTTTGGCACAAAGCCGTACTATACGCCGTACTGGAAACCTGCCTTCCGGTTACCAAATTATCTGATCCGTTCGATCAGCGGCAAACAAAGAGAGTATACCTTGGCTTAAATAGCTGCCGGCATACTCTCTTTTCTTATTTTGTAATGCATATCGCCAAAACTTCACCATCCATCGTATTATGGACAAGTAGTGGCAACAAAACATTCAACAGATAACGGAAAGGAAATCCTGATAAATGATTCTATTCATTCACCGTAAGGACCTGCGGACTACCGATCTTCCGGCCTTTGATGCTATCCGAGCTGCCGGCTCACTCAGCCTTCATGTGCTTATCCTGGAGCCCTTCCTGCTGCGCAAGCAGCGCTATCTGGAGCATAGCGGGTCAAACTTCCTGGCTCATGTGTCCAGCCTGCAGCAGGCCTATTCCCTTCAGGGCAAGCAGCTGCATATTCTTTATGGCGAGCCTGATACCATTGTCAGGAGGCTGAGTGAAGCCTATCCGATCCATGAATTGATGGTTCATGCTGATTACACGCCTTATGCATCACTTAGAGACCAGAGCCTGCGTAGAACATCGGCTGAGCTGGGCATTGCATTCAATTACTATCATGACAGCATGCTATGCGATCTGGACGATTTCATGGAATGGTGCGGACGCCGTGAGCCGTTCAAGGTATTCACCCCTTTCTACCGCCGCTGGCGCAGCTACCTGGCCGAGCAGATTCGGCCTCCTTATTCTTCATCCTTAGCTGAGCTGGAAACGTCAGCGCTGGTCGAGGATATTGCTGAAGAATTCATGATTCCAGATGAAATTGCAATGCAGTTAGAACAGCCAGTCCCTGCAGGACAGAAGATAGATGTAGCCCGTTCACTTAAGCACTTTTTTAATCTGAATTTGCAGAATTACCATGAAAGCCGTGACCGGTACTCGCTGGAGAGCACCAGCCGGATCAGCCGCCATCTCAATACAGGGGCAATTTCAGCACGTACCGTGTACAGCCGGTTGACTGAGGAAGAAGCAGGAATGGAAGAATGGCTGAGGCAGCTGGCCTGGCGGGATTTCTACCTGTATCAGGCCCGCCTGGATGCTGATTTTTTCAGCTATGAGAAGATTTATGATCTGGGTCGGCTGGGAACGAAATACTTTGAGGCATGGTCTATGGGGAGGACAGGTATTCCGGTAATCGATGCCGCCATGACCCAGCTGAACGAAACCGGCTGGATGCCTAACCGGCTGCGCATGATTACCGCAATGTTCCTGACCAAAAATCTGGGCTGTCCGTTTATTTACGGGGAGCGTTACTTCAGGCTGAAGCTAAGTGATTATGATAATGTGATGAACCGGGGCGGCTGGCTCTGGAGCTCATCTCTCGGATTCGATGCATCGCCTTACTTCAGGATTATGAATCCGGTAACCCAATCCCAAACGCATGATCCAAGCGGAAGCTACATCCGCACCTGGCTGCCGGAGCTGGCAGATTTGCCGGATAAAACCATTCATTCGCCCAGACCGGATGCCATCGTCGATCTGAAAAGTTCAAGAGCACTAGCCATTGAGATCTATAAAGAGATCCTGAACAGCAAAGGAGCTTCGGTGAAACCTGCCAATCGGAATGAGTTGTAGCCTTCCTGGCTCATTCCTGCTCCTCGCGCAGAACTTCCACGATTTCCGCTGTTCCTGCAGACAGCTGGATTAAATCTGCGGACAGCAGTTTTATCTGCTCATACAGCACATGAGATTCATCTGTACCCTCCAGATAGCGGGTGACAAAATGCAGGAAAACATCGATCTTCCTTAGCAGCATCAGCACAGGTATCGCGCTGATTTCGGCCGGTGAGAGCCGGACACTACGGCTAAATCCCCGGCAAAACCTGCGGATCATCAACTTGTCTTCCGCATGTCCCAGCAGCCCGGACAGTATAACAGCAGGTTCCATCACCCGCAGGTCATAGGTGCAGAATTCAAAATCAAGCAGAGCAGCTACCTCATTAGGCTTGGCTGATTGTACCAGAAGATTAGAAGCATTCAAATCACCATGCACCAATTGATGCGGCAGTCCTGCAAGCTCATGTAGCGAATCTATAATGTTCTCATACGCCTTGTATAGCATTTCCAGTTCCATACCCAATTCTTTAAAGGGTTCCGGCGGATACAGGCACAGCTCACGGATAACCTCTGTACTGCACAGCGGATAGGATGTCCGCAGCTCATAATACGGCCGGTACACCGGAGTCAGTCCGGGATTGATATCAGCCAGCACAGCCGAAAGAACGCCTGCAGCCTCCCCGAAGGATTCGGCATATCCTGACGCTTCCTCGTTAGGCGTATCTCCGTCGATATACCGGAACAAGCAGGCGAATTTCCCGCTCTCTCCAATCTGAATCATAGTTTCACCATTTGTTGCAGCTACGGGTACAGGTATTTGAAAAGGTAGGCTTTGGCTCCCCAGCTGCTGAAGCACGGTGTGCTCGAATTCAATCTTGGCCTTGTCCTTATGCGTATCATATATGCGGAGGACTGCGCAGTTTGTCTGATTTTCCACAAAATAGGTGGTATTATTCCAGCCCCCGCTCCGTCTCCGCAGCGTCCCGGCCCATTCCGGCCAGGCCTTACTTACTATAGTTTCCACAGGCTTAAGCCTCTCTCTCATTGATCTATCAGCTCAAAGGCAATTGTAAAATCAGGTTCTGCCTATGTCAAATCTCTTAAACCGGAGATATGCCTTATGCGGATTCAGCAGCAGACATGCGTCCCTGCTTTTTTTCCGTTATAATAATGCCATTACATATCACAGTATAAAGGACGGGATTCTAATGGACGCTACTGTCTCAAAACGCTGGCTGCTCGCCAGACTTTACGAGCCGGAACAAACTATAGTAGACTGCCGGTTTACGCTTGGTAAACCTGATGCTGGCCGGGAGAGCTATGAACAGGAGCATATTCCAGGTGCAGTTTATCTCGATTTGGAGCTGGATCTGTCCAGCCCTGTGGGTGAACACGGCGGGCGGCATCCGCTTCCCGATCCGCAGGTGCTTGCGGCACGTCTCTCGAAGCTCGGAATCGGAAACGATTCACGCATCGTGGCTTATGACGATGAGAGCGGCATGAACGCCGCCCGGCTCTGGTGGCTGCTGCGCTATCTCGGACACGAGCAGGTATTCATTCTGGAAGGCGGCTTCAGCGCCTGGAAAGACGGGAAATACCCGGTGACGGATCATCAGCCAGTGCGTGTGCCAAGTTCATTTGTGCCCAATGTGCAGACGCAAATGCTGGCAGATGTTGAAGAGGTTCGGCAGGTATCGGAGAAGACGGTTAATGTTGGGGGTGACGTTTCCTCTTCCCCATCTACTAGTATCGTATTGATCGACTCACGTGCGAATGACCGCTACCAGGGCATGAATGAGACCATGGACAAGAAAGCCGGACATATTCCCGGTGCGGTCAATTACTTCTGGAAAGACACACAACATGCAGACGGCAGCTATAAGAGTGCAGAGGAACTTAAAGAACATTTCGCAGGACTGGATAAAGCTTCCGAAATCATCGTCTACTGCGGCTCTGGGGTAACCGCCTGTCCGAATGTACTGGCGCTGGAGAAGGTCGGGTTTAAGAACGTCCGGCTGTATGCGGGGAGCTGGAGCGATTGGATTTCGTACGATGATAATCCGATCGGGACCGGGGAAGAGGTTTAGGGTTCGGTCGGAAAAGGAAAGCCCCGTCTTATACAAACTCAGGCTGTCGAGACTCTCAGCGGCCTTTTTTACATTTCCAGGAACTTCCGGGATGTTTTGTTCGGGAATATACGTTCTTATGCCGAGGAGATTATGTTATACTGAAGTAAGAAAATTATTAATTCGGAGGACAAGATGACCATACATATTGCTCGTAAAACGGTAACTTTGAAAAATATCGAATTGTTCGTGTTGGATACCGAAACGGAAGGCCCGGCAATCGTCTGCCTGCACGGCCGCTGGGGAAGGGGAGAGACTTGGGCGGATCTGATGCGCCGATACGGCGGGCGCTATCGCGTTATCGCTCCGGATCAGCGCGGGCACGGATTAAGCAGCAAACCGATTTCACGATATACGCCGGAAGAGATGGCGGAAGATGTAATCGGACTGCTGGAAGCGTTGGGAATCAATTCGTGCATGCTGATCGGGCATTCGATGGGCGGACAGATCGCGGCCTACGCGGCGGCGCTGTATCCGCAGTCCATAAGCAGAGTCGCCATTCTCGATAAGACGCCCGATGGGCCGCCTGTACGACGTGACACGCCGCTGGAAGAGATTTCTCATATAGATCCGTTGACGGGCGGTTGGCCGCTTCCGTTTTCCGATCTTGCCGAAGCCCGTCAATTTATGCGCGAGGAGCTGGAGAGCGTTTTTGCAGTCGATTATTTCATGAACAGTCTGATCGAAACGCCCGACGGCTACCGAATGATGTTCAGCGGTCAAGCCATGGCTGCGAATATTGCCTTCAACGTCGACTGGTACGGGCGGCTGTCCGAGATTAAGTGTCCCGTGCTGCTGGTTCGGGCGCGTGACGGCGAAAGTATGCCGGACGAAGTCTGGGAAAAGGCGCAGGCCCGGATTGCCGACTGTACCGCGCGCGAAATGCCGGGTTCGGATCATAATGTGCATGTGAGCGATCCCGACCTTTTTTATTCTTTTCTAGACGAATTTATAGTAG
>CAKMKL010000183.1 GCA_927443375.1 uncultured Paenibacillus sp.
TGCGGGAAGTCTCCTCCCTGACATTCGAATGGCCCGCCAATACCCGGGAGACTGTGGAAATGGACACTCCCGCACGGCGGGAACCAGAGTCAAGGACAAGCGGATGGCGTTGGCAGGAACCAGAGTCAAGAACAGCAGGTCAAATTCACGTCTCAGGTGGTTGATCCGGCAAGTGCAGGCTTTACAGGCTGCTCACCGGGAGCGCCATTATTTGACGGGCTGATGGATGACAGTATCTCGCGGATGGGCTCTATGGCCTCGCAAATGCTGATTGAAAGCATCCAAAGACCGGACAAAACGCCGCTCCCGGAGGGTCGCTTCATCAAGGCGGCCCAATTCGTCCTGCGATATCAATCCTGAAATGATAATCCATTTGCTCCAGAGCTTAGTTGGATTTTCTCCACCTAAGTCTATTACCTTTCACGAATTACGATAATTAAGTGGAAAAACTCCATTTATTTCGACCATTTAGCCCTCTGAGGGACAATTTCGGAAGGATGAAGTGGAGTTTTTCCCACTATTGTTCTAATACCGTTGTTTGATGAAGAATTAAGTGGAGATATTCCACTTCGTCTGCTGAGGGTATAGCTAATCAACACAACAGGTGTATATCTATTTCGACTATAGGAGTGTAACAGAATGGCGAAGGTAACAGCGAAATCGCTGCGCAACCGTGTTGTATATTCGGTTTATGTCCGCAATCACAGTGAAGAAGGAACCTTCCGGGCTGTGGAGCGGGATCTCGGGCGCATCCGCAGGCTGGGTGTAGATATCATCTGGCTGCTGCCGGTTCATCCGATCGGCAACATGGCCCGCAAAGGCGGACTCGGCAGCCCGTATGCCAATCAGGACTACAGGGAGATTAACCCGGAGCTGGGAACGCTGGAGGATTTCACACGTCTGGTTGGCGCGATCCATGACCACGGAATGAAATGTATCATGGATGTGGTGTACAATCACACCTCGCCGGATTCGGTGCTGGTGAGACAGCATCCGGAATTTTTCTACAAGACGCCGGAAGGCCAGTTTGGCAACCGTGCCGGTGATTGGGCCGATATCGTAGATTTGGATTATTCAAGCGTAGAGCTATGGGAGTATCAGCTTGAGACGCTGCGGATGTGGGCCGGACTCGTGGACGGCTTCCGCTGCGACGTAGCGCCGCTGCTGCCGCTTGCGTTCTGGGAGCGTGCCCGTGAGGAGGTTGCAGCGGTCAATCCGGACTGCCTGTGGCTGGCCGAATCCATCGAGCCCGGCTTTATTATGCATCTCCGCTCGTTGGGCTTGACCGGGCTCAGCGATGCAGAAATTCTGCAGGCCTTCGACGCTTGCTATGATTATGATATTTATCCGTATTACAGCGGATATCTGGCCGGAGAGAATACACTGGGCAGCTATGCGGAGAAAATCAACGCCCAGGAATATCTGTATCCGGACAACTATGTCAAGCTGCGGTTTTTGGAGAATCATGACCGGGCCCGGGCCAAGGCGGTGATTCCGGATGAACTGGACCTAATCAACTGGACAGCTTTCCTGTATTTCCAGAAGGGAATGACACTGATTTATGGCGGACAGGAAACGGCGAATGAGGTCTGCCCTGATCTCTTCGACAAGGATACGGTCAGCTGGAATACAGGCTCCGACATGTCCTGGCTGTTCGCAGCGCTCTATCCCATCAAGCAGAAGAAGATTATGGCCGAGGGCATCTGTAAGCTGCGTGCACTTGAGGAAGAACACATTATCACCGGGACCTATACCTGGGGTGGACAGAAGCTGGTTGGTGTGTTCAGTCTGAGAGGAAAGTCCGCAGAGGTGGATACAGAACTCCCGGATGGTGTCTACCGTAATTTGATTGACGGCAGTGAAGTTACTGTGGCCGGAGGCAGGCTGTTCTGCGCCGCCCGGCCGCTCATCTTAGAGTCCGGACAACTACAGATTCAGGAGGGGATTTCATGAGATCCGGCCAAGCCAGTCCCGGGGGGACGTTCGGAGCGGTGAAAAGAAACTGGGGGCTGTATTTGCTGCTGCTCCCCGCTGTGGTGCTTTCACTGTTATTCGCTTACAAGCCGATGTACGGCATACTTATTGCCTTTAAGGATTACAGCCCGGCTATGGGAATTGCCGAAAGTCCGTGGGCAGGATTCAAATATTTCGAGAAGTTTTTTAATTCCTATCAATTTTCGGCCACGATTAAGAACACGCTGATTATCAGCCTGTACAGTCTCGTTACCTTTCCGATTCCGGTTATCCTGGCGCTGATGGTCAATCAGATGCGGCCGAACCGGTTCCGGCGGTTTTTTCAGACAGTGTCGTACATGCCGCATTTCATCTCTACAGTGGTCATGGTCGGGCTGATGGTTATTCTGCTGTCTCCGAGTACAGGGTTAGTAGGAAATCTGTACAGCTTGTTCGGAAAAGAGGCTCCTGATCTGATGGGCTCGTCCGCGCTGTTCAGCAGCGTCTATGTCTGGTCGGATGTGTGGCAGCATGTCGGCTGGGACAGCATCATCTTCATTGCCGCCTTATCGGCGGTTGACCCCAGTCTGTATGAGGCCGCAACCGTTGATGGCGCAAGCCGCTGGCATAAAGTACGGTATATCGATATTCCGATGCTGATGCCGACAGCGGTTACCCTGCTTATTTTGCGGGTCGGGGGTCTGCTTGGGGTTGGCTTTGAGAAGGTCTATCTGATGCAGAACGATCTCAATGCCACCTCCAGTGAAATTCTGTCTACTTATGTGTACAAAATCGGTCTGCTCAGCAGCCAGTACAGCTTTTCTTCGGCGGTCAACCTGTTCAATACCGTTATTAACTTTATTCTGCTCATCATCGTTAATCAGATTTCCAAAAAAATCAGCGAAAACAGCTTGTGGTAGAAGGGAGGAGCAAAGCGATGGGAGTACTAACGCCTGTAGTTAAAGAGAATAAGGGGAAAATCAAAAACAACCGGTCCTCGGACACGGTTATGGAAATTGTAATGTATGCTGTTGCGGTGATCTTTCTGATCATCCTGATTTATCCGCTGTATTTTATTATTATCGCTTCCTTCAGTGATCCTTCGGCGGTGTCCGGCGGCCAGGTCTGGCTGTTTCCGAAAGGGTTCACCCTGGACGGCTATCAGGAGCTGCTGCGCCATAAAAATATCTGGATCGGCTACCGGAATACGATTCTGTACACCATTGCCGGGACAGCCATCGGCCTGGTTGTGAATATCTCAGCGGCCTATGCGCTCTCACGCAAGGATCTGAGAGGACGCAAGTTTTTGTCGCTGTTCTTTATTTTTACGATGTTCTTTAACGGCGGACTGATTCCGACCTTTCTGACCATCCGCGATTTTCATCTGTATGACACGTTCCTGGTGATGGTGCTGCCGTTCTCTGTAGGTGTGTATAACATTATTGTCGCCCGGACGTTCTTCCAGACGAGTATTCCCGGAGATTTATGGGAGGCGGCGCAAATTGACGGCTGCGGCAATCTCCGCTTCTTTACACAGGTCGTACTGCCGTTATCCAAAGCGATCATTGCCGTGCTGGGCTTATGGATCGCCGTAGGTCACTGGAATTCTTATTTCAATGCCCTCATCTATCTGAAAAATCCGAACCTGCACCCGCTGCAGCTGATTCTCCGCAATATTCTGATTACGAATCAAATGCAGTCAGGCATAGGGTCTGGCGAGGCAGCGCAGCTTGCACTGCGGCTGGCGAATATGATGCGCTATTCGGTTATCATTGTGGCAACTGTTCCGATCATGTGCGTATATCCGTTTATTCAAAAATACTTTAACCAAGGGGTCATGATCGGAGCGGTGAAGGAGTAGTCTTCATCGAAGCCGTCTGACCGGAAAAGAGGTTTGCAGAACCATGAACAAGGCTATCCAAGAGCAGCGCCCGCTGCCAGATCATCTGAAGCTGAAGGTGCGGCCAGGCGCTCACACGGACGCAATTATTCAGGGGGAATGTTACCGGTTCACGATCCTGACTCCGCAGCTGATCCGTCTGGAATACAGCGCCGGGGGAAGCTTCGAGGACCGGGCTACACAGACTGTGGTGAACCGGGGATTTGCCGTCCCGGAATTCCGCGTGATCGATCACGGGAACAAGCTTGAGGTGTTTACGCAGCATCTGCATGTGAGTTATGACAAACAGCCGTTCTCCCGCCACGGCCTCAGCGTGCGTGTCCGGAACAGTTCGGGCCACCTGATGAGTGTCTGGAATTATGGAGACACGCCGCAGGATCTCGGCGGTACGGCTCGTACGCTGGATAATGCGGACGGGGCAATTCCGCTGGAGCCCGGGCTGTTGTCCCGCAGCGGGTATACGCTTGTGGACGACAGCCATTCACTCCTGCTGGAGGAGGATGGCCAGGTCACGCCCCGTACCGCAGAAGGGCAGGACCTGTATTTCTTCGGCTACGGCCATGATTATCTGGGCTGCCTGAAGGATTTCTATCAGCTGTGCGGGCAGGCGCCGCTCCTGCCGAGGTATGCGCTCGGCAACTGGTGGAGCCGGTATTACCGCTATACAGCGGATGAATACAAAGCGCTGATGGAGCGGTTTGAGCAGGAGCAGATTCCGTTCTCGGTGGCGGTGATGGACATGGACTGGCATTGGGTCGATGTGGATCCGCAGTACGGCAGCGGCTGGACAGGTTATTCCTGGAACCGTGAGCTGTTCCCGGATCCGGGACAATTTCTCTCCTGGCTGCATGAGCGGGGGCTGCATGTGACACTTAATGTTCATCCGGCGGATGGGGTACGGGCCTTCGAAGACCCTTATCTGGCGATTGCCGCGGAGCTTGGCATGGATCCGGAGCGGGGCGATGCGGTGGAATTTGATATTACCGATCCGAAATTTCTGCAAGCTTATTTCAAGGTTCTGCACCACCCGCTGGAAGAGGAAGGTGTAGACTTCTGGTGGATCGACTGGCAGCAGGGCGGGGTGACCAAGATTCCGGGCCTAGATCCGCTATGGATGCTGAACCACTATCACTACCTGGACAGCGGGCGGCGGGGGAGCAGACCGCTGACCTTCTCCCGCTATGCCGGACTTGGCAGCCACCGTTATCCGGTAGGGTTCTCGGGCGACACGATTGTCACCTGGGAATCGCTCGATTTCCAGCCTTATTTCACGGCCAATGCCGCGAATGCAGGGTACGGCTGGTGGAGCCACGACATCGGCGGGCATATGCAGGGGGTTCTGGACGATGAGCTGGTGATGCGCTGGGTACAGTTTGGCGTCTTCTCCCCTATCTTGCGTCTGCATAGCTCAGCCAGCCCGTTCAACAGCAAGGAACCGTGGCGGTTCAACCCGGTTGCAGAGGCAGGGATGAAGGCTTCGCTGACGCTGCGGCACCGGCTGATTCCGTACTTATATACGATGAACCGTTATGCCAGCCGGGACGGCCTTCCGCTGGTCCGGCCGATGTATTATCATCATGCGGAGCAGCCCGGGGCTTATGAGGTGCCGAATCAGTACTACTTCGGCACGGAGCTCATCGCCTGTCCGGTGACGCGGCCGGTGGACCGCAGAACCGGCGTTGCCGAATTCAAAGCGTGGCTGCCGGAAGGCCGCTGGATCGATTTCTTCAGCGGAAGAGTATATGACGGCGGACGCAGCTTGGCGCTCTACCGGAATCTGGAGAGCATTCCGGTGCTGGCTAAGGCGGGAGCGATCGTTCCGCTGGCCGACCTGACCCGGTATACCTCCTCGGTGGCGAATCCGCAGCAGCTGGAGGTTAGGGTATTTGCCGGCAGCGGCGGCTTCTTTCAGCTGTGGGAAGATGCGGAGGAAGCGGCAGAAGACCGGGAAGAGAACTGGTGCTGCACGGAAATGACGCTGGCCTGGGAAGAAGCTGCCCGCTTTACGATTGGCGCAGCCCGCGGGAACCTCGCGGCCGTACCTTCGCTGCGGAGCTGGAAGCTCTGCTTCACGGGTGCAGCCGATTCGCAGGTGCGGGTGCTTGTTGGGGGCGAGGAAGCCGGGGCGGTAACCGGGTATGACGATGCATCGCATACCCTTACGGTCATGATAACGGAGGTAGCTGTGGACACCTCCATTGAGGTTGAATTCGCCGCTGCTGTGCTCGCCGGAAACCGGGTGAAAGCAGACGTATTCGCCCTGCTGGACCGGGCACAAATTGAGTTTCAGCTGAAGGAGCAGATCTTCGGCTTGGTTAAGTCATCAGCATCGCCCGCGGCTGCGCTGGCTTCCCTGGCAGCGCTTAAGCTTGAGCATTCGCTGTTTGGCGCGTTGTGTGAAATCTTAACGGCAACAATAGAATAAGTGCGGGCCACGGGGACGAACACAAGTTGGATTTTCTCCATTTATTTTTCTTTCGAGGTGCCGGGGGCGGAGGTTAGTGGGATATTCTCTATCTAATTTCCTAGATACGGGCTGAGTGCCGGGTTTTCAGGTGAATTAGATGGAGGTTTTCCACCTGATTCGATGTTCTAGGGGAAAGTGGAGAAATTAGATGGAGGTTTTCCCATTAAGTTTGTTTGTGTGATGAAAGCCTAATTACCTGCTGCGGTTGGCGCTCTTTAATCATATGGTTGCTCCTCTATGATTAAAGAGCTTGCCTTTCATCTAAATAACGGCTATTATAGACCAATAAAGTCTTTAATTGAGGTGGAAGATGAAGTACTCCAAAGCCACGAATTATGCGCTGCATACGATGCTTTTTCTGGTCGCTGCTTCTCCGGATAAGCCGGTGGGTGTTCAGCAGCTGGCTGAACGGCAGGATGTTTCACCTACTTATCTGTCCAAGATTCTAACCAAGCTGGTGAAGGCTGGACTGATTCAGTCGGCTTCCGGGGCGAATGGCGGTTATCTGCTCAAGCGGAAGAAGGACGATATTTCTTTTCTCGATATTATCCACGCGATTGAAGGAACGGCCTCTCTGTTTGACTGCACACTTAATCATTCCAGCGAATGTCTGATCCAGCAGGTGATGGTGGAAGCCGAGAACCGGATGGAAGACTATTTGCGGAATAAAAAAATTGCCGAACTTGCTGCACAAATAACGGTTGATTGATCATCGCCGTTATTTTTACGGCTTTATTATAGATATTATAAATCTTTAAAGTCTCTATAATTACAAGAGTATATCCCGCGAAAGGAATGATAAACATGAGTCAGGATTTATTTAATGTTCAGGTATGGGAGCAAGCATGGAAGGAGGACGCGAGAGCCCACGGCAATCTGATGAAACGGGCAGGCATTGATCCTACGCATTCTTTTGATCACAAGGCAGAGAGTTTTAATGCAGAGGTATTCAGTGAAGGCGGAAGACACAGAGCTGAGCGGATTATCGGCTGGCTTGAAGGGCAGGGTTGCGATTTTGACGGCTTGTCTGTGCTGGATGTCGGCGCAGCTTCAGGCGGATTCAGTGTGCCGTTTGCCGAGCGTGGAGCAGAGGTTACAGCTGTTGAGCCGAACGTGCGGCTGGCCGGTTTATTGGAAGTCAATAAATCCAGAGTCAGTCCGGGAAAAGCGGAAATCAGCCTGGTGCGGGAAGCCTTTGAAAATATTGATCTCGCGGGCAAAGGCTGGGAGCAGGCGTTCGATCTCGTCTTTGTCTCGATGTGTCCGGCGGTTTATGACTGGGAGAGTGTGAAGCGGGTGCTTAGCTGTGCCAGAGAGTACTGCTATATCAGCTTTGCCGCAGGAGCCAGGCAGCATAGTCTGTTGAATGAGGTGCTGCCGCTGCTGACCGGCAAGGAGACTAAGGTAGAATCCTCGGATATGGCTTATCTGCAACATCTGCTCTATTTGAACGATTATGCGTATGAGTCGATTGTGACGAAGGAAATGAAGAGCACCGAGCTAACGGCAGACGCGGCCATCGAAGAGGTGCTGGAGCTGCTGAATCATCACAGGCTGGCTGCCGGTGGCAGCACCCGGCCAATAGTCACCGACTATGTGCACACCACGTATCCGGAAGGGACAATAGTAGTGCAGCAGGGCGGACGCTTCGGCAAGGTGCTGATCCGGCTGCGGGATCAGAATATGTACAGCAGACATTAAGCCTGTCTGCGAGGGCAAGCGCTTTGCTGAAACCGGGCAAAGCGCTTTTTGCTCTATCCTTACGTAGTCAGTCTGCCCGCCAAATCTTCAGCAGCGGTCCCGCCTTACCGTAAATGGGATCGCTTTCCGGCAGCGGTACCCTGGCGATTTCCGGGAGCGCCGCTTCAAGATCGGCGGGGGTAGCCCGGCGGGTATTGTAATTGGCTCCGCCGGGATAGGCGCCGGCCACACAGAAGTCCTGTGTGGCCGATAGACGCTTGTGCGCCGTTCCCGCCGGCAGCACCAGCACATCTCCGGCCGACACCTGAAGGGTACGGCCGGAATCGCCGCCAAGCTGCAGGCTCGCGCTGCCGGACATCACCCCAAGCACCTCATACGCATTGCTATGATAATGGTGGTAGCTGAACACACCGTTTACCCAGCTGTTCAGCCAGCCGTTACTATTAAAGATCTGCTCTGCATTTTCCGGCTTGTCCTGAAGTGCACCCGTATACAGAACCGCCGGAAGCTCCGGATTATTCGGCAGTAAGCCGTCAGCCTTGAAATGTAAAGTCTCTATGGATAGGTCCGTTCCCGGCTGAACAGGTTCGAAGAATGTCATGCACCGCCGCCTCCTTTTTAATAATTATGGGATTATTGAATCTGTTTCAGTATGGCGGGAAGATGAATAGTTTTACCCGGATCGTTCCGGGTCTAACCATCTTCAACAAATCAAAAGGGCAATCCCGCAGTCACTATGACCGGAGATTACCCTTCTTGAATAGCTGTCGTTAATTATGGATGCGTTATGCTTAAGCTTTTTTTACGGCCAGCTTACCGGTGTCTACGGCTTCTGGCGCTTCACCTTCTGCCGGTGCCTTGTTCGAGGAACGCAGCGGAAGCTCCTTCAGGAAGAAGACGAGCACGAAGGCAGCACACAGGACAATTGTTCCGGTCAAGAATACGGTGGACAAGGTCTGGCCCAGTGCGTCACGGATGCTGTCAATCATCTGTGCGAAGAGCGGCTGGACATCAGCAGGAAGATTTGCTTGCGTCTGCTCCAGCAGCGGCTTGTTCATCAGCGCCTGCGGATTGGCGAAGGCTGTCAGCTGCTCAGCCATCTTGGGATCCAGCGTACTGAAATCCGGTGCTGATGGTGACGTCAATGCTTCTTTTAGATGTTTGGTCAGATTGTTCGACATAACTGTACCCATTACTGCAATACCAATCGTACCGCCAAGGTTACGGAACAGCTGGGTAGAAGCCGTAACTGCACCGAGCTCGGTATGGGATACGGCATTTTGGGTAGCCAGGGAGAATACAGGCATCCCGAGACCCAGGCCGAGACCGAATACGATCATACTGAGGACAGCCATCGGCACATTGTTCATGAATATCATGATTGCCATCCCGGCAACCATGATCGGTACACCGATCAGTGCAAAACGTTTGTATTTGCCTTTCTTGGCAATCATCTGACCAGTTAAGGCGCTGGCTACTACCATAACGATCGACATCGGCATGGTGACATAACCTGCATAAGTTGCGGAAATCCCCAGCACGCCTTGCACGAAGAAGGAAAGATAGATCATTGCCCCCATCATGCCGAAGTTCATCAGAAACCCGATCAGATTGGAGATGGTAACGACGCTATTTTTAAATAAATGAAGAGGCAGGATCGGATTCTTAGCTTTGGTCTGGGTAAAGATAAAGATGACAGCCGACACGACAGTTGCTGCTAGCAAGCCGAGAATCTGCGGAGAACCCCACTCATATTCTGTACCCGCCCAGGAAAACGCCAGCAGAAGCGGTACAATCGTAGTTGTCATAAACAGTGAACCCAGGTAATCGATACTGGTCGACTCTCCGCGTTTGGCTTTCGGGAACAGGGCAAGGATCATGGCGAACGCAACAAAACCAAGCGGCAGGAAGATCCAGAAGAGCCAGTGCCAGTCGAGATGATCAATCAGATACCCGCCGAGTGTCGGTCCAAGTACGCTGGAGAAACCGAAGACCGCTGTCATCAGGCCCATCCATTTACCGCGTTCACGCGGAGGGAACAGGTCGCCTACAGCTGTGAATGCGGTGGACTGGATAATACCTGCGCCAATCCCTTGAATCCCGCGGTACATAATAAATTGATATACATCATCAGAAGTACCTGTCAGAAAGGCGCCAACCATAAATAGCAGAATCCCCGCCAGCAGGAACGGCTTGCGTCCGAACATATCGGAGAGCTTGCCGACAAGGACAGTAGCAATCGTCGAGGTAAGCAGATAAATATTGATGGTCCAGGTATAGTAATCCATACCGTCGAGAATAGCGATAATGCGCGGCATCGCCGTGCTTGTAATCGTCTGGTTGATCGCGGCAAACAGCATAGCTGCCATAATGGCGATCATAATAGAAAGCTTTCGCTTGTCAGATAAATGTTCCATGGTTCTCTTCGTCACCGTCTCTTTTTAGTTTTTGTCCATTTCCTTAATCAATACAGCAAAAATTCTTCGTAAATGATCCATGTCCTCTTCGGGCAGGATACTGAAATAGGAATGCATAACTTCCTTCTGCTTATCCTGCACCTCTTTGATGATGGATTTACCTTCGGCTGTGAGTGTGATTTTTACCGCCCGGCGGTCTCCTTCGGCGCGCTCTTTCTGAATATAAGCTTCAGCGAGCAGCTGATCCGTAATGCCGGTCACTGCGGCAGGAGTCAAATCAAGGGCAGCGGCAAGCTGCGATACCATCATCGGTCCTTCCTTCGATAAGACATGGAGCGCTTTGAACTGCGTCTGGCTTAAACGAAAGCCTTGTTTGTTCCATTCCTGGGCAACCCCCTTCAAGAAAGTCTTGAATAGCAAGGAGATTTCAAAATAATCATCCCGTTCTGTCAATTCTTCACCTCCATGGCTGCTTCCGGATACATAAACCATTTATTAGATCAAAGTTTAGATATTAAGTGAAAAATAATTAAGCCTTAAATAATTAACAACTTAATTATTTAAAGCATGAAACAATATATCATCTGAGCAGAAATACGTCAAGCACCTAACTATTTTTTTTAAGCACAAAAAAAGCTGTCCCGTGCATCAGCATTATCTGACGCAAGGAACAGCTTTATTCAAAAAATAATATTTACAGGTTTTCCACTTCACGCAGCCATAGAGCGGCGGAAGCGTCGCTTGGCATACGCCAGTCGCCCCGCGGCGAGAGGCTTACGGTTCCGACTTTCGGGCCGTCCGGCAGGCAGGAGCGTTTGAACTGCTGGGTAAAGAAGCGGGAGATGAACACCTTGAGCCAGGCAACCAGCTGTTCTTTAGGATAAGAGTCCCCGAACGCATGCCGGGCGAGGTACAGCATTTTTGCCGGAGCAGCACCTGTCCGCAGCATATAGTAGAGGAAGAAATCATGCACAATGTACGGTCCCAGGATGTTCTCGGTCAGCTGCACAATTTCGCCTGTTGCTGACGGCGGCAGAAGCTCGGGGCTGATGCCTGTTTCAATGATGCTGTACAGCAGCTTGTTTACTGTCTCATCCGCTTCATGATCGGCGTACCACGCAACGACGTACTGGATCAGTGTTTTGGGGATTCCCGAGTTGACGCTATACATCGACATATGGTCACCGTTATAGGTACACCATCCGAGAGCGAGCTCTGACAGGTCACCGGTACCGATGACGATACCGCCGTTTTTGTTGGCCAGATCCATCAGAATCTGCGTCCGTTCCCGCGCCTGCACATTCTCATAGGTCAAGTCATGGACATCCTTGTCATGGCCGATGTCCTCGAAATGCTGAAGACAGGCGGCTTTGATATCAACGACCTTGAGCGAGGCTCCGAGGGCTTTGATCAGGCCAACAGCATTGTCATAGGTCCGGTTCGTCGTACCGAAGCCCGGCATGGTTACGGCAAGCACGTCGCTGGCCGGGCGGCCAAGGCGCTCCATGGCACGTACTGCGACAAGCAGTGCGAGCGTGGAATCGAGGCCGCCGGATATGCCGATGACAGCCTGTTTGGTGCCGATGTGGCGGATCCGCTTCATCAGGCCGGAGACCTGAATGGAGAGGATCTCCCGGCAGCGTTCGTCCCGCTGCTGCGGATTGCCGGGTACGAAAGGATTGACACCTACGGGGCGGTTCAGTTTCCGTTCACTGTGCTGCACTGCCGGATCGGCGTACAGTACTTCGCGGTAATTGCGTCTGCCCTTACCGGCACGGAACGTACCCATTACAGAACGGGAGTACTGCAGCCGCGGCACATCAACATCGGCAGTGATCATCCGGCTCTCATGGGTGAACCGCTCGGATTCGGCCAGAGTCTGTCCGTTCTCGGCAATCAGCGAGTGTCCGCCGAAGACCACATCCGTTGTCGATTCGCCGGTATTACTGCCGGCATAGACATATGCCGCCACGCAGGAGGCGGACTGGCTGGATACCAGCTGGCGCCGGTAATCCGCTTTACCGACCAGCTCGTTGCTGGCGGAAGGGTTGAACAGCAGCACCGCGCCTGCCTGAGCCAGCAGGCTGCTTGGCGGAACAGGCACCCACAGATCCTCGCAGATCTCTACGCCAAAGGACAGGTTGCCGTCCGCTTCGTTTGCGAAGATCAGATCGTTGCCGATCGGGACGGTACGATTACCCAGGCGCATCTCAGTAAGCTCCAGCTCCTCGGCTCCGGCGAACCAGCGGGGTTCATAGAACTCACTGTAGCCCGGAAGGCAGGTCTTCGGCACAATGCCCAGAATAGCTCCCTGCTGAATGACAGCAGCGCAGTTGAACAGGCGGCCCCGGACCGCGATAGGAAGCCCGGCAATGACGACCAGGCTTGATCCCGCTGTTGCGGCAGTGATCTCATATAGCGCCTGCAGGGCCGAATCCAGCAGTTTGGGCTGCAGAAACAGATCTGCACACGTATATCCTGTAATACATAGCTCCGGCAGTACCAGATACTCCACCTGCTGCCCGTCCGCCTGCTTAATAACTTCAATAATTTGTGCTGCATTAAACTCGCAGTCGGCCACCCGCAGTTCTGGGGAAGCGGCAGCGACACGAGCGAATCCGAAATTATGCATGGTTTCACCTATCCTTTGTATAATGACGCTTTGTAATAATTGTACCCATGATCTTGACTCACTAACATATGTAAGGGAAAAGCAGATGAATCAGCAGTTGAACCGCTTTGTTTTTGGCCAGCCCATTTCAATGCATGAAATCCAAATTCCGTCCTCCTCAAAAAAATCTGAAAGGGGCTGCCGCCATAGTATGCTTACCGGTATTATGATCTATTTTACATGAAAATCTTGAGGAACACATCGGTTGCAGGCCTTTCATTAAGGTTAGGTCATTTCGAGGTGAAAATACACCGAGAAAGGATGTCAGCACCAAAAACCACCTGCACAAAGTGCAGGTGGTTCGATTTTTTTGATCAGAGCGTAAATAGCCGCTGGCTACACTTCGTTATACAGCCGGTGCAAAAAATCCACGCTTTCTTGTAAATACGGCTCCGTAGTGCTCTCCAGAAGTCCCTGAATATGCGGCCGCTTGTATTTCATATAATGAAGAATAGGTGCGAATTGCAGCTGGCCCTGGCCGACGGGGACGATAACAATCCGGCCGTCTTCAACGGTGAAATCCTTCAGGTGGATGACAGCAATCCGGTCGCCCAGCAGGTCCAGCGCTTCGGCAATGACGGATTCCTGCTGCAAATAATTGTCCGGTGACATCAGATTCGCACAATCAAGGATAATCTGCAGATTATTGGAGGGCACGAGCTCCAGCAGCCGCTTGGTCAGCTGTGCGGTATGCAGGGGATGATTCTGTCCCGCTTCAATGCCTACCGTTACCCCGAAACGTTCCGCTTCGGCCACCATCGCCCTTACCGAAGTGACGACTTCCTGAAAGGCTTCCTCGGTAAAATTGTCCGGGGTATAGCCCCTGCCTACACTGCCTGTTTCCGTCCCGACCAGACTGGCCCCGAAATCGCGGGCTAAGCGCAGATGGGTGCTGAAATCATTCAGCGCCTGGGCCCGCTTGGCTGGATCCGTGTCGACGATATTGACATAGCAGCCGAGCACGGCGATCCTTATACCGGCCTGACGAAAGCTTTCGCCGAAATAAGCAGCCGTACCCGGACTGAGCGAGGAGAGGGAAGGGACACTTTCCGGGAAGGATTTATGGACTGCAAACTGAATATGGCTGAACCGGTAATGCTTCAGCTTCCCGATCAGCTCCGGCAAGTAATGCCGGGGAAAGTCATGGGCGCGGATGCCGAGATGCAGCGGAACGGTCATGATATGGAATCCTCCTTAGTACCAAGAGATAGAATGAATGTTAGTAGGAAAACCTCCAACTAATAGATGTGTTTTCGGCCGAATCCGGAATATAGAGGGAAAACCTCCATCTAGATTCCTGCAAAACGCTGATTTCGGCCTTTACGGTAGGTATTAGCGGGAGAAAATCCCGCTAGGCTCAAACCTCATCCCGTTCAGTGAAATTTAGATGGAGGAAATCCCATTAATGCAGTACCAGCCTGCTAAAACAAAGGTTCTCCGTATCATTCTATTGCACTTTCTGCAGCAGATGCCTCTAATATTAGCCGAATAACCGAATCTATTGCACGAAATACAGTAGATGGCGATTCGCGTAGAATAATGAGGTTTCTATTGTATGAAATGCAATCACTGGCTCCATCTAAATTTCACTGAACGGGATGAGGTTTGAGCCTAGCGGGATTTTCTCCCGCTAATACCTACCGTAAAG
>CAKMKL010000184.1 GCA_927443375.1 uncultured Paenibacillus sp.
ATGAACTGCTGGAACTGATCCGGACTTATTCTACCGAAGATAGACGGATATATGTAATGGCACATATTAATCATCCCCGTGAGATTACAGAAGAGGCGAAACTAGCCTTCCGGGCCCTTCATAATGCTGGTGCGATTGTCGTTAACCAGACACCGGTCCTCAAAGGCATTAACGATGATCCAGTTGTTTTGGGGGAACTCTTGGACCGGCTTTCCTGGGCTGGTGTTACACCCTATTACTTTTTTATCAACCGCCCGATTGCAGGCAACCGCGATTTCGTACTTCCGCTTGCCCGTGTCTATCAAATTGTAGAAGAGGCCAAGGCAAGAACGTCAGGACTAGGCAAACGGGTCCGTCTGTCCATGAGCCATTCCTCCGGCAAAATAGAAATTCTGGCAATTGACCAGGGCAAGGCTTATCTCAAATACCATCAGTCAAGAGATCAGAAATACGGCAAGTTCATGATTCTGGATTGTCCCGATGATGCGGAATGGTTCGATGACCTTCCAGGGAATGAACAGCATTGGAGCAAACCAGCAAGAAAAAACGAGGAAAGTGTTATTACTGCTCCGCTCGTCAGAAGCTGACCTGAAAGCTGTCACTACTGCAGGGTAGAGTCAACCCCGTTCTCATGGTGGTCTTGACTCACTTCTCTGAAAAGAGGGCCCTGTTCCTTCTTGTCTTCCGGCTTCAGGCCAAGCATACGTTCCAATTCCCCGATCGTCACTGGCTTGGCATGCCGCATCAGTTCGTATCCTAATTGGCCGTTGGGTTCAAGGGTAGCGGTTTTGACATCTTTGAAGCTCGAAATCCCCTGCTCTCTAAGCCTTATTTCTAATTGATCTACTGACATGCGGATAGAGCGGAGATTATGTACATTTATTTGTCCGTTCTCAATAACGGTCTTTGATTTGCCGCTTAGTAACTTCTCAAGCCAATTAAATTTCAATTGTAAATATTCAATCATGAGTAATGACAAAATAAATACCGAAGCAGAGCCAACGGCTTTCCATACTTCATGATTCGCAATGGGTTGAACTATTGTAGTGCCGATTGAGATCATAATTACTGTCGTGGCGATGCTCATTTGTGAAATTGATTTTCTGCCCGCAATTCTTAGAAGAATTATACCCACTACCACTAGAAAAGCCGATTTCCATATCCAATCCAGATCCATCACATAGTCCTCCTGTAATGCCGATTTTCATTTAGTATGTTAGGCACATAAGTTTCCTATTCATATTTCATTCATATTAATTTCCCCGAGTCGCTCTGTTCCGCCCCTTTGGCAAGGGGCGGTTGTTTGTGCTGGACAATAATCTGTTGAGGAATAAATTTGATCATTTTGAACAAATTATCCATATCATTTATCTACGAATGGAGTGATTAGCAGATGCTTGGCCTGTGGTTCAAAAAGGTTTTTACACAGCAAAAACAGCAGAGTCAGGACATCGAAAAATCCAAGAAGCAGCCGGAGGCTCATTCTATTAATCCCTCTTTAGCTCATACGCTTCTCTTACTTATGAATCAATTCGGCCAAAGTCCTGACTTTACCGTCCGTACCCTATCCGGGCAACCGGATGATCCATCCGGGATCGCGGTCTGTTACTTCGAAGGATTAATTGATCAGAAATTATTGACAAGCTTATTCAAAGGTTTAATCCATGAAGGTTCTGACAACACTCAAAGCACAACTAACCCTAATCAGATCGCTTCCCGTTTACTCGAAAGGCTGCCTTCCGGACACATTCAAATCATACGTTCGGAAGATCAGCTCTTTACCGAAATACTTTCCGGCAGCGCAGTGATTATTATGAATAACTGTCCGTTTTCATTAGCCGTTATGATTACTGGAGGAGCTAGACGCAGTGTGGAAGAACCTTCATCCCAGACTGTAGTCAGGGGCCCAAAAGAAGGGTTCACCGAGGATATCACAACTAACATTTCCCTGATCAGAAGAAAAATCAGATCCCCTAAGCTTAAATTCGAAACTCACGCTATCGGTCAATTAACTCATACCACAGTAGTTTTAGCCTATATTCAGGATGTGGCAAATCCGGATGTTGTGGAAGATATCACTCAAAGGCTGCAGTCTATTGATACCGACAGTATCCTTGAAAGCGGCTATATCGAAGAGTTCATACAAGACTCACCCTTGTCTCCCTTTCCTATGATGATTAACACGGAGCGGCCTGACACCGTCGCCGGGGGGCTCTTGGATGGGCAAGTTGCAGTCCTGGTGGATGGTACACCCTTTGCTCTGATTGCCCCGGTCACCTTTTTTAATTTTTTCCAGACACCCGAGGATTACTATCAGCGGTACGATATTTCAACCTTTCTGCGTTGTCTGCGGTTAGTGGCGTTCCTCGTATCTTTGCTCCTCCCCTCTTTATACATTGCCCTGACTACATTCCAGCAAGAGATGATTCCTACTACGCTCCTGATCTCACTTACAGCACAAAGGGAAGGAACTCCTTTTCCTGCGTTGGTAGAAACACTCCTCATGGAAATCACATTTGAAGTGATTCGTGAAGCCGGAATAAGAATGCCCCGGGTTATTGGCCCGGCGATTTCGATTGTGGGTGCCCTGGTTATTGGTCAAGCCGCAGTCGAGGCTGGACTAGTCTCCGGTGCAATTGTTATTGTGGTCTCTTTTACGGCTATCTCAAATTTTGTAATTCCATATTTCAGCATGTCCTCTGCTATCCGGCTTCTCCGCTTTGCCTTAATGTTTCTGGCAGGTTTTCTTGGATTATTCGGTATTTTGGCCGGGTTGATCCCACTTTTAGCTCATCTGCTCTCACTGAAATCCTTTGGCGTTGATTATTTAATGCCTTACAGTCCTTTTTTCAAATCAAATATGAAGGATTTAGTTATTCGGGTCCCGTGGTGGGCAATGAAAACCAGACCTAATGTAAAATCGGGTAAAAACAAAACCAGACAAGCCCCTAATCAGTATCCAAAGGGGAACAGTAATAAACTGGACAATATGAAAGAGCCAGAACAATGAAGAGGTGAACCAGATGCGTTGTTTAAGATATGTTCTTCTACTTTGTTTTCTTATATTCCTGGTCACTGGATGCGGAAACCGTACAGAGTTGAATGAATTAGGCATCACAGCAGGTACAGGTTTTGACGGTGGAACCGGAGATTGGACAATTACCTACCAAACCATTAACCCATCGGCACTATCCAATAGCAGCGGAGCCTCCGGTACAGGCGGTTCACAATCTCCAGTTCATACCTTCAGCACACACGGCAAAACCATACGGGGAGCTGTGGCTGTAAGTTATCTGGAAAACCCGAGAAGACTTTATTTCGCCCACAACAATGTAGTGCTGATTGGTAAAAAAACTGCGGAGCAGGGAATCGATGAGATCTTCGATAATTATTACCGTAATCCGGATGCCCGGGAAACGGTGAGGGTCGTTATCGTCGAAGGTGAAGCAAAGGATTTTTTGAAAAAGCTAAATCCGCCGGAAAAGATTCCAGGGCAGACACTATTAGATATTTTGAAAAAAAATACTCAATTTGCATCCATTTACCCTTCTATTACACTTCATGAGCTGGCACTAAAGATCACTTCAGACAGCGCTGCCGCAGGTGTTCCTACATTGGCATTACGGGGAGAAGAGGAGCTGAAAATGAATTCTACAGATATTTTTAATCAAACCTCTACAAAAGGCAAACTGAAGATATCTGGCTTGTCCGTGTTCCGGAAATCCAAAATGGTAGATGTAATTCACCAGCAAGAGAGCTTAGGAATTTCCTGGCTGACCAATCAGATTGATTTGACAACATTAAGTACCCTGGATAGCCAGTCCAGACAATCGGCAATTCTTATCCGCAAAGCCAAAGTCAAGGTAACCCCTATACTAAATAAAGATAATAATTTCACTTTAATGGTAAATGCTAAAGTCAGCGGCGAGCTGCTGGCAACCCTCTCTAAGGAGGACTTAACCTCCCTGTATGGTCTGGATAAGCTGCAAACCCAAGCTGAGGAGCTAATCGAGGCTCAAATGAGAGAAGGATGGAAATATGTTCAGCGAATGAATATTGACCTTATCGGGATCGCTGACAAAATTCATAGAAAATACCCAAAGGAATGGAAAAAGATAAAAAATTCCTGGCCCGGGGAGTTAGCTGATATGAATTTGAAAATCCATGTTGATGTAAATATTAAACGGGTAGGTCTTCTGCAAAACTCCTTTGTTGATTTACTGAAGTCTGAATAATTAATGAGTCCAAATCCATTAAGGGGTGAGTTACATTTATGGGGAAGCATACCTTACGCGTTTCAGAATTGGTGATATGCTTGTCCCTATTCGAGATAGGAAGTACGACTTTATTCTTTATCGGCAGTGAGGCGAAACAAGATGCCTGGCTGGCAATGCTCATAGGGGCCTTAGCCGGTCTGATCCTGCTTATACTTCATTTGTCCATATACAGACAGGAGCCGAGTCTGGATTTGTTCCAGCTTTTCCGGAGATATACGGGGAAATACATGGGTTCCCTTCTGAACTTCATGTTTGCAGGTTACTTCGCTTATGAGGCCTCACGGAATCTTCGTGATTTTGGAGAAGTCACTTTATTGACCCTGCTAACCCGGACTCCATTATGGATTGTTTCCTTAATTACAATCCTTGTGGTGGCAAATACGGTGCGCTACGGGTATAAGGTATTCTTTTTGATGTGTGTGATTCTGTTCCCTGGTATGGTGGTCGGGTATTTAATAATCAGTATTTTGTTTCCGGCCACCGGACTCCTTCACTTAGAGTTTTTTCTCCCGATTCTGGAGAACGGCTGGATGCCGGTGTTTAAAGCCGCTTTACCAGAGATTGTATCTTTCCCCTTTGGACAAGTTGTTTTATTTCTTGTCTTTTATCCGCATGCGCGGAGAGCAAAAAATCTACCCAAAGCCGTAATAACGGTTTATATCCTTACTGCACTAGCACTGACCTTCCTGAATCAATTAATTGTGCTGGTAATGGGCCATAAATTAGCAGCATTCAGTACGCTTCCATTGCTCGAATCCGTGCAATTAATTAGGCTAACCGAAGTTTTTGAACGTACGGATGCTCTTTTTATCTTACTGTTTTTTCTGGGTTTAGGCATCAAAATGGCCGCGTTTTTCACGGGTGCTGTCATCGGACTCGAAAGAATCACTGGGGTTTCCTTTAAAACGTGGGTTTTCCCTATAGGTGCTGTCATCTATGGAGTATCATTTTCATCTCCCAATTACACCCACCACATTATCGTAGGACGTGATATAACTTTGAATACGTCCTCGCCTTTTTTTCAAATATTCCTGCCGCTGGTGCTTTTTATCATAATGAGAATAAAACGGGCCACGCACAAGGCAGCATGAAAACACCTGCCGCTTCTCACACGACAGGTGTCAGGGTTACATTCTCTTTGCCTGAGTCAATTTCAGTTTCTTAACCAGCGGTTTGATGGATAACCCCTGAACCAGCAGCGAGAACAGAACAATACTGAAGGTTAAGACCAGAATATCCTCCCGGCCTTCAAAAGATACAGGCAGACTTAAGGCGAGCGCAATAGAGAGGCTTCCCTTCAGCCCTCCCCAGTTCAATACCATCTTCCAGGATGACGGGAAATTCTTCAGAAACATTAAACTTGTATAGAGGGCAATAGTTCGCCCTGCCAGTACGATAAAGATCGAAGCCGCTATAAGCAGCCATTTATCCGTAAAATCAATATTTCTAATCTCCAGTCCAATCATCAGGAAGATCAACGAGTTCGCCACTAAGGTGATTACATCCCAAAACGAATTAATGTTAACGTTGGTAGTCTCTGACATTCCGATCCGTGCACCGTAATTCCCGAAGATCAGCCCGCTTACCGCAACAGCAATAACACCGGATACATGAAAGTGCTCCGCTATAAAATAGCTCCCGAAAAACAGCAGCATCGAGAATCCAATCTCGAGCGGAAAATCATCATATAGCCGAATGAGTTGGGAAAACAAGAAGCCCATTATGGCTCCAATCAGGATACCTCCTAATGCAAATTTCAAAAACAACAGAATTCCGCTGCCGATTCCTGCCCATCCCATTTCCATATAGGATAACAGGTACACCGATGAGATCTGAAACAGCACAACAGCAATTCCGTCATTAAAAAGAGACTCGCCTTCAATAATGGTTACTATATTCTTCGGAACGCCAAGGGATTTGAAAATAGAAATTACGCTAATTGGATCTGTGGCGCTCATCAGCGCCGCAAAAGTGAAGGAAACGATCAGCGGCAGGCCCAATCCCCAATAAACAACCATACCGATAATGAGAAAGGACAGCAGCGTTCCGCCAAAGGCCAAAGCCAGTACCGGCTTCTGTTGTTCCCGAAGGTGGGAGAACGGAAGCTTCAGGGTGGCATCACCCAGGAGGATCGGCAGAAACAATGAGATGATAATAGCCTGAAACACATGCGATTGGGTGATAAAAGCTTCTGCTTCCACCAATAGGGGAACATGAATAAAACCCAGCAAGAGTCCTACCACGACAAGCGCGATAGAATAGGGCTGATTCACTTTTTTGGCAATGGCAATGACTCCCATAGATATGGCAAGCAAAATTAAGATTTGAATAAAAATATCATTAAACTGATGCATACAACACCTCATGTATAGTATTTTTATTAATCATTTCTGGATCAAGCCGTTCAGTCTGCCCGCTTCTCAAAGAACTTGACCAGTACAAACAATAGCGCTAGATGATACGTAAAGCCAATGCCGAAGTAAATACCAACCTTAATCAGGCTAGCCGCTTCGATATTAAAGTATACCTTGGCAATCCAATAAGAAGGGAGCCAAGTCCCTAAAAGCTGCCATACCCCTGGAACAAAATAAACGACCATCGTACCCGCGATGAACAAGCCGCTGATCTTGGATAAGGCCAAGCCTTCAACTTTATTAGCCGCAAACGCAGCAAGAAATAAAGTATAACATGGTGCTTCCAAAGCCAACAGCACGAGTACAGCCAAATTACCCAAGTGATATTCAAACCGCCCTGAGAAGACCAGGTAAATGCCTGAGAGCAATACCGCAAGCACCATTGGCAGAATCAACCGGTACAGCATATAGCCTCTGCGCATGAACGGCGTAACCGCGTAATAGGAGATCAGCCCTTCATCCCGTTCGTCAAGCATTAACAATCCTGTCATCGTTCCGATCAGCATGGGAATGGTAATAGCTAGAGTGATCCCCGTAAAGCTGCTATAGGCGTATAAATCGAATGAAGAACTCCTGCTTAACCCCTCCGCTGCAGCCGGAAAGCCAAACCGGGACACAATAAGCAGCGCTATGGGGGCAAAAAAGCCGACCATCAGCACCGGATCCCGCGCCGCATGACGAAGATCATGAACAAGAAGGTAGTGATATTTATTCATTTCCCTCTACCCCTGCCAACATTCATCAAGACATGATATTCATAAGAGCGTTTGGCCCAAATATAGACCGCAATGTTCCATATCATGAGGATACTTATCGAATATGAATAATTACCCCCAGATATAGAATGGAAGCCTCCTTGCAGTAATTTCAAGGTTCCTTCGCTCGGCAGCAGCAGATAAATCCGGGAATCCCATACGTTGAAATAACCAAGCAGCGGCAGTACAAAGGGTAATGCATAGACTTGGGACAGCAGAATAAAGCTGTTGATGGTCTGACAGCGGGCCACCACGCCAATCGATAGCAGCGTCATAAAGCTGGATGTCATAAGTACTCCAAGTGAGAACGCCACCGGGGATACTGGCATACCGTTTGCAATACCATGCACTGCCCATGCAGCCAGCAAAGATAATACCGATAATGAACATGCTTTTGCAAGTAAGTATTCCCGTATACGGATAGGAGTTACAAATAAAGGATCAAGAATCCCTTGATCTCTTTCGAGCAGTACAATTCCCCCAGCCAGAATAAGCCCAAGCGCGCTGGGGTCGCTAAATGTTAACAGAACCGTTGTTTTCTCCTGGTACATCTCAGGGATAAAATGCAGCAGTGCCACATAAAAAGCACAAACTATAATATAAACTCCATAAAATCCGTGCCGCCATTGGAACCGGACATCAAATGCCACAGCCGACCTCATTCTCACACCAGTGACCTCCCGGTAACCTTGATGAATATCTGCTCCAAAGAGGATTCAAGCGAATGAATGGTTTCAATAGGGTGCTCCCTTATCAGCTGCAGAAATTGCTGGTTCTCTCCAATCCCGTCAAGAGAAAACTCAGCCTGCTGTAATTCATGATGAAGGCGGTATTCCAGTAATACCCGTTTATTTCCATTGAGTAATTTAAGTTCCCGGGGAGAGTTGATCAGTTTTATTTGACCGTCAATAATAAAAGCAACCCGATCACAAAGTTCCTCGGCAGCCTGCATATTGTGCGTGGTGATAATAACGGTTGTGCCTTTGGATTTCTTATCCAGTATCAATTCCTTCATTCGCTTAGCATTTACCGGGTCCAGCCCCGAAGTCGGTTCGTCGAGGAACAGAATTTGCGGATGATTCAAAAGCGCCCTGCAGAAGTTCAACCTCATCTTCATCCCCTTGGACAATTGTGCAACCTTCATATTCGCAGCATCGGCTAAATCCACCAGTTTCAGAAGACTTAATGGATCTTCCGTTGCTCCTGCGTATAGGGAACGAAAGAGCCTCAGGTTCTCCAGTGCCGTAAACTTGGTATAGAAGTTGGGGAATTCAAACGCAACGCCAATCTGCTCGAAATACTCAGGTCCAGTATCTTTAATTTCTGTGCCCATTACTTTCACACTGCCCAGATAGTTTTTGAGGACTCCGATCAGTATCTTTTGCGTTGTGCTTTTGCCGGCCCCCGATGGACCCAGAAATCCAAAAACTTCTCCCTTAGGTATCGTGAAATCAAGACCGCGAAGTGCGGCTTCTTTTGTATTGGGGTAAGTAAAATGTAAATCCTTCACTTCAATCATGACTTCATCCCCTTATTCATTTAGTGCTGGGATAAATGCTAGCCGATCAGCAGCTTATCCTCGGGATAGCGATACTTTTGCTTGACGCTTCTTTGTGCCAGAGCAAAGGCCAAGGTTAAGGGTCCTAGTCTTCCGATATACATTGTAACTATGATAATGCATTTGCCCATTGATGAGAGTTCTGGCGTTATCCCCATAGACATCCCGACTGTTCCAAAGGCGGAGGTTGCTTCAAAGAGAATTGCGAGAAAATCTTTATGATGAGGATATTCTGTGATCGTTAAAAGAAAGGCAACGCCGAGAACCACGCCCATTGAAATGGTCATCACCGCCAGTGACCTGAAAATAATCTCTTGAGAGATCCGCTTTTTAAGAAGCTGGACGTCAGCCTTCCCCTTAACCGTTGCGATAATACTTAACATAAGCACAGCAAAAGTAGTTGTTTTGATCCCCCCTCCTGTCGATCCGGAAGAAGCGCCTATAAACATCAGGAAGATCATGAAAAACTGGGAAGCCGGCAGCATCGAAGCAATATCAATGGAGTTAAAACCGGCCGTCCGCGTTACTACACCTTGGAAATATCCCGCCCAGATTCTTTCGCTCCAGGAGAGAGTACCAAAAGTTTTGGTATTAAACAGTTCAATCGTAAATATCACCAGAAATCCGGCCATGCACAGAAATCCGGAAGTGATCAGAACAATTTTAGTGTGAAAGGACAGGTCCCTCCACCTTTTTTTCCGGTACAGATCCAAAATTACTGTGAATCCGATCCCTCCGATGATAAATAAACATGAGAAGACGATATTTATTAACGGATCACCGACAAAACGGCTCAGACTATCCGGCCACAACGAAAAACCAGCGTTATTGAAGGCAGAGACAGAATGGAATATTCCATAGTAAATAGATTTTTCCACCCCCATTTCATTTGCCCACCGGAGAGTTAGTAAAAATGCTCCCAGAGTTTCGACGATAAAAGAAATAAGAAAGATGCTGAGTGATAAACGGACAACACCTTGAGTTGTCACAGAGTTGGCCGATTGTTGGATAAGCAGACGCTCTTTTAAACCGATCTTTTTCCCCATAACCACAGCAATTAGGACCCCAAAGGTCATTAACCCCAAACCGCCAATTTGAATGAGCAGTAAAATTATGATCTGTCCGAAGTGCGAAAAGTCCGTCCCTGTATCGAGTACTACTAGACCCGTCACGCAGACTGCTGAAGTTGAGGTAAACAAGGCGTTCAGCCAGCCTACACTACTACCTGTGGATGAGGATATCGGTAAGGATAGCAGCACAGCTCCAAGTAATATGGGTGCAGCAAATCCAAGCAGAATAATCCTGGAAGAAGTCAGTTTGAGTTTTTGAACGAACAGTGGAATTTTTTTCATCAACATATCTTAGTCTCCTGCTGTCTTCATATTTTAACCAGTTCTCGAAAAAGCACAAAAAAAGCCCGCTATTGGCAGGCTCCTCCGGATACAACAATATACAATTAGTACCATTATAGGGTTCGCTTAAGTAAATGTAAAGAGAATTCGAGTTATTCAGAGGATCCGTCTCTTCACCTCATCAATAAACAACTCTGCAGCCGTTTCTACAGTATAAGGAAAGACGCCCTGTGTCGTATGCAAATAAAGCACGCCATGCCCTTCTCCAAGATCCCTGAATGATATATCAAAGATCTCTTCAATCAAAAATTCACGGTAAGCCGAAACGATGCGTGTCGGGTATAAACATAGTGACCGCTGATGGATGACAGTCTCCAGATTGTCCGCAGTCACGACTCGTTCAACTTTATAATAAGCTTGCCTGGCAATAATCACGTATGAAGCATCTCCCTTCTACTTGCCGGATGCTGCCCGCTGAAAACATTTCGCCCCTTTGGCCGTATAATCATCAGGAAAACAGCTGTCTACCAATACCATATTTATTACCCGTTCAGGGTAAAGGTATGCAAATTTCCGGGCAACCACGGCCCCACTGGAACAAGCTACAATTACAGCCCGGTCTACATCCAGTTCGTCCAATAGCCCCTTCAAATCTTCACATTGCGTGTTTACAATCCGGCCAATTTCTACGTTCATTTTCCCCGATCTCCCATTCCCTCTTAGATCAAAAACAATCACTTTAGCACGTTTGCTGAAATAATCTGCTTGAGGCTCAAACAGGTGATGGGAGGTCGAATAATCATGAATGAAAACTATGGGCAGACCGCTGCCGGATTCGGGCTAGAGAGCTGCCCTACTGGATCTCTCGAGATTCACCCCGGAATCATTGGTTCCCCCGCATCCTGGACGGAATTAAGCGGTTCATCAGAATGAGTAAATTTATTCCAGTTAATAACACAAAAGAGCCCGCTGTTGGCAGGCTCCTCCGGATATAACAATATAAAATTAATCCAATTATATAGTTCACCCTGATCATTGTAAAGAGAATTCTCCATACTTTCCACACACTTCCCCCTATACTAACTTTTTAGTAACAATATTAGATGGGGGAAATGAACAAAATGAACATGACACATTACATGTCCCTTTTGATGGACAACCAGCCATGGAATCTGATTGTTTTTATGGCAATCCCGGTCATTTTTGCTGAGACCATTACGGTAACCGAGTTTTTTATTCTTTTCAACAAAAATATCAAAGGCAGCCTGCGAAATTCGGAATGGTTAATCCCGAGATTGTAAGCAGTATGGGCGGCATGAGTGGAATGACTCATTAATAGTAAGATGTAAAAGACTCCGGAGATAATCTTCGGAGTCTTTTTTTTTGAGCATTTTGCCCGTATCTATGGCTTTAGACAGCTCTATTCTTTAAATCTTGTACTTCTTTTTGCAACAACTCATTTTGTGCTTTTAACTGTAATAATTCTTGCTCTACCTCAACGGCGGATAGCTGTTTCTTATGCGGACTATGGCCGTGTCCACCTCGCATCCCAAACATCATGAATATCATCATTAACGGACAAACCAGAGCAACTAGCCAGGACCAATCCATATCGTTACCTCCATAAAATAAGATTTGTTATATTTTCATTGTAGGGAATGACTGTGTAGAAAATGTGTTGATTAAATTGAAAGGAGCTTATTTTTTTGATCTTTTGTTCAACTTCAATACTTTCAGCACCAGGAACAGACTTATCGCGATAAGTACTGCACAGATCAGAAATGTTTTCACCATATTGCCGAATTGGAGCAGTGAGTCGCTTTGGAAAGAAACAGCTGACAGGGTCATACACATCACACCTATTCCCATAAAGAAAAAGGCTATAAGCCATTCTATTTTCTTCATTTGCTGTGTCCCCCCTGGTCCGGCTGCAGCGGAAAATGAACTTCAAACCGTGTTCCTCTGCCTAGCCTGCTGGTAACCTTTATACTTCCGCCTTGCAGCTCGGCCAGCTTTTTAACGATGGACAGTCCTAATCCGGTTCCCCCAAATTGACGGGCACGAGATTTCTCCACTCTGTAGAACCGTTCGAAAATATAAGGCAGGTCCTCCTCAGGGATCCCAATTCCCATATCTACAACGCTTAGGATTACGGAGGTTCCGGAGTACTGCAGACCCGCTTGGATACTCCCCTTCTCTGTATAACGGATCGCATTCTCCAGCAAGTTCAAGACAATCTGCTCCATCCGTTTACCATCCCCGCGGACCAGTGTAACAGGACCGGAGGATTCGAACGACAGGTTTAACCCTTTATCCTTTGCCTTCAATTTAACTTTTTGAACAGCCTGTTCAGTCAGTTCAGAAAGATTGAGCTCTTCTACTAGAAGGGTTATCTTCCCTTCTTCCATTTTGGCCAGATCGAACACATCATCGACCAAATGCTGCAGCCGGACTGCCTCCTGATAAATGATATCCAGGTATCGATCCTTCTCTTCCTCAGTCTCATAAAGGTGATCCTTAACCACTCTGGAGTACCCTTCCAGATAGGTGATGGGTGTCCGCAGATCATGCGATATGTTAGAGAACAGCTCTTGGCGGCTATCCCGGTAATGCTGAAGATCGGCTGCCAAATCATTGATGGCCTCAGCCAAGCTGCCCAGTTCATCCTTGCTTGTGATCTCAAGCCGGGTTTCCAGCTCGCCAACGGCAATTTTCCGTGTTGCCTTTTGCATCTGTAGAAGCGGACGAGACAAGACTTGCGCGATAATCCATGTAATTCCCATGGCCAGCAAGAATGCCCCCATTCCGGATAATATCAATAAGTTCCTTACCCCGGATAAGGATTGCTCCATTTGTTCCGTAGAGGCCATTACATAAAGGGCCGAGGTAATCACACCACCTTTAGTGATCGGCTGGCCGGAAACAAAGTAACGATGACCTTCCGGGTCTTTATACATCAAGTTAACGATTTTACCGCCAAAAATCTTGTCGAGGTCCGAACTTCGGATAAACGACCGGTCGGCCGAATCATGAACACCGGAGTGCAGATTAACACTTCCATTGTCCAGAATATTAAAGATACTAACATTTGAAAACTCCGCAAAGGTCATCATGGTCTGCTCGGAGGTGACATCGGTTGCATTCGCCATGACCGTAAAGTGTGAGGCAATCTCTTCCGTTTCTTTCCGCATTTCGGCAGTATAAAAAGTCGTGAACATTTTATCAATGGCAAAACCCAGAAATAACAACACAACCAGGAATACAGCAATGATCACTGACCCGAGTTTGATCCCAATCCGGTTATTTCTCATCCAGATGCTCAGCCGCTTGAAATTTATAGCCTACTCCCCATACGGTTTGAATCGGGTTATAACTCATTCCGGCCCGCTGCAGTTTCTCACGAATATTCTTGATATGCGTATCCACCACCCGGATTTCACCCTCATAATCATATCCCCAGACCCGTTCTACCAGCTCCTCCCGGGTGAAAGCACGCTGCTTGCTCTGGGCTAACATCATAAGAAGATCAAATTCCTTTTGGGTAAAGTCTACAGAACCCTCTTGAATGCGGACCTCCCGGGCATCCGGAAAGATGTTCATCTCCGGGAAATCCAGCACCCTTTGAGGAGGCTGCATCCCCTGTGTGATTGTAGACCTGCGGATTAACGAATAGATTCTGGCCAATAATTCTTCGGGTTCAAAGGGCTTCGTTAAATAATCATCTGCGCCTACTCCAAGTCCATGGATTTTGTCTTTGGTTTCCGCACGTGCCGTTAGCATCAGAATAGGGATGTTCCCGGTTTCTCTCACGGCTTTACAGACTTGCCAGCCATCCATATCAGGCATCATTACATCCAGCAATATGATATCAAAGGAGTGTTTCTTAATCATAGACAGTGCTTCATGGCCCGTTGCAGCTTCCTGAATCCGAAATCCTTCCTTCATCAGATAAATGCGAAGCAGATTCCTCATATTCCACTCATCATCTACGATTAATACCTGTAGTTTAGACATTATCCACCTACTCCATTTTTTTATTAACAAATGACCAATTAATGGCCGGCATGCGGATTCCCGCCTGATGCAGGGGAAATTTCAAGCATATCATCGATTTGACTCTGGGCAGCAGCAGAAATTGTGTCTTTGCCGCCGGTTACCCAGGCATGATTATAAGGACCTTCTGCAGGTGACTTCTGGAACTTCGGTTGGACATTCATCAAATACTCCATCACGGAATCCGGCAGTCCATCCTTCTCTGTGAAAATCAGCGGGGCATGTTTGCCCAGATGACTGAACGGAGCAGCAGCGATTGCGAGCATTGTTGAATCTGTGGTCAGAAACGAAAAGTTATGTCCCGCCGTAGTGATTCCCCAGCCAAAGTCATTGCTGGTGTCTTTATACTGGGCAAATGCGATCGCATTTTCATATGGATTTTTGCCGGCAATCCGGGTTACCTGTCCATAAGCTGTTATTTATCTTTTTCATGCATTTCCCTCCAATTTGTATTATCTCTTTTTTAATAACCATACTTTACCTGAAAAGTGTGTGGAAACGATGAAGACAAGCGAGTTCTTTTTATGCCCCCATTGGGCTATAATTATAGTTAAATAAGCTTATGGGGTGTACAGATGAACGAAGACAGGTATGACAATGTGGATGGATTGATGGGTGCTTTCCAGCAATTCTCCCGGCTTAATTGGCAAAAGACGACAATGTTCGGTCTGAAGCCAAGTGAGATCCGGGTACTGATTACGATCCGCATGAGCAAAAAAAGAACCGGAAAAGATACTTTAACCGTCTCGGAGGTCAGCCGGCTGCTGCGTGTGACCTCTCCAACCATTACGCAAATGGTCAACAGCCTGCTCAGCCAAGGCTTTGTAGTGCGTACCAGCGACACTCAAGACCGGAGAATCAGCGTTATCCAGCTGACGGAGAAGGGCGAACTGTTCGCCGATAAAGCGGTCGCAAGGATCCGCGACACGTTCAAAGGGATGATTGATTATTTAGGCGAGGAAAAAAGTGAACAGCTGATTGAACTGCTGAACGGCGTCCATACCTACTTTGAGCAGCTTAATGAACAGCCTGATTCCTTATAATCTATAAAAAAAGCACCAAAGCCTAGGCTTTGGTGCTTTTTGTTCGAAAAGAATTTATAGTCTTCCTGATCTATTCTATTGCTGATCCGGACGATCCGGCAGCTGCAGCAGATAGCTGTTGGACATATTCAGCAGACGCTGAACAGCCGTAAACTGTGCTTCTGTAGAGCCGCCTGGCAGACTAGAGTTATCCAGCAGATTGTAGTTAGTCCCGTCGGCATATGCATCACCCGTTACATAGATGCTCTTATCGTTAATGAAGGAGCCGGTCGGCAGGAAATGTCTAACCGGCAGCAGGTTACTTTGCTGGTTGAACAGATCCTCCCCAAAATGCAGCTGATTCTGTACCGTCACTCCAAGCAGATTGGCAACGGTCGGCAGGATGTCTACCTGTCCGCCCGTCTGGCCCATTACGGCAGGCAGTGCGGCACCCGGCGAATGGACGATAAAAGGAATGTTGAACATATCCGTGTAGCCATAGTCATGGCCGACCAGTTCATTGATCAGGTCCTTTTCACTGCTGCCCAGGGTATACATCGGTACGCCCTGGTGGTCACCGTAGAATACGACAAGACTGTCATCCCATAATCCGCTTGTCTTCAGCTCCTCCAGAAATTGCCCCATGGCATAATCCGCATAATTCTGGGCAAGGATATAATCACCAAGCAGGGTACCTTCGTAGCTTTCGGGAAGGTTCATTTTGTATTTTTCCTCTGGAATCCGGTAAGGATGGTGGGCGCTCATTGAAATGACCATCGCATAAAACGGCTTCTCCCCGGCATTCATTTTTGCAAGCTGAGGCACTGTCTTCGCGAACAATACTTCGTCCGAAGATCCGAAAGCAATATGGTCATCATCCCCAAAGAAAGCCTGATCATAATACTTGTCAAAGCCGATAGCTTTATATAAGTCACTGCGGTTCCAGAACTCCACACTGTTGGTATGGAACGTAGCCGTATCATAACCGTTCGCGCTCATAAGTTTCGGCAGACTCGGGACCGCTTTTTTCATATAGGCCGAAGAGGTCGCCGGTTCATTCTTAGGCACATAAAAAGATGTGTTAACAACAAACTCAGCATCCGAGGTCGTACCTTGACCCGCGTTGGCATAAAAATTGTTGAAGTACGTATTTCCCTTGACCAGTTTGTTCAGATTCGGAGTAATTTCCTGTCCGTCAATAGTCAGCCCGATCAGGAAGTTCTGGAAGGATTCCATCTGCACCACAATCAGATTCTTGCCCTTGTCCGCTCCGAAATAAAGCGGTGAAACAGGTTCCGTGATGCCTTTGGTCTCATTAACGGCCTGTTGGGTAATCTCTTTGCTGTCGATCAGTGCCTCGTCCTCTGTGGTATCGGCAAAAAGAGTATACAGCTCGTAATTGAGAATCCCCATACTTTCCGCTTTTTTAATCTCGTTCATGCTCGCATGATTGGGCCAAATATTAAAGAGACAGAGGCCAATCGAAACGGCGGTTATAACGAGAAGCACCGGCCGGCTCATGCGGATCGCACCTCTTTCCTTCCATTTAGCAATATATTTCGGGCGGAACATAAAGAACAGGAAGAATACAATATCCACAAAAATAAATAAATAATATGGCGTAATCAGTGAATACGTGCTTTCCCCCACCTTGGTGACTTTATCTGCCTGCTGCAGCGCATGATAGGTAGCAATAACGCCGTAATACTTGTAATACATCAGCACAGAAAAATAAATAACTGTAATCAGCAGATTCGCAATCATGTAATACAATATCTTTCGTTTCGATGCCAGCCATTCGATCAGGCTGAATACGATAATGAAGAATGGAATTTCCGTAAACACCATGCTCCAGTTAGGACCGTCACTGAATACGACAAACCAGGCCACTGCGCTCTTGATAAGCAGCACAAGGCTGAATAGAATAATCGGTCTATTTAGCAGATTTGTAAAAGCGGATTTTTTGTTCATTACTGACCCCACCCCTTACTTCCATTCTTATATGCATTGAATAAGCTCCCGGTACTTCTCCTTCGCCAAAATTCGCTAATTTCAGAAAGGCCGTCATCTCTTTTCAGGAATAAGCAGCTCATATTATACCGGCACAATCCCATATTATACGCTCTATTCTGGATTTGGAGAAGATCTGATCCGGTAGCGGATCACTCTTTTTTTCAGGATGCAGATGACTACTACGTCGAGAAAACCGGCAAAGATCCGTTTAATAAAAGCATTTTTGGAGCTGCCGTGTTTTCTTTTCCGGTGTGTGACGGAGACTTCAATCACGGAGAATCCATTCATAATGGCCAGCGTGGGTAAATACCTGTGCATGCCGTTGTACAGGTGGAAGCTGTCTGCCACCTCCCGTCTCATCAGCTTCAGCGGCGATATAAAATCGCGGATATGCTCGCCGGTAAGCCAGTTGCGGATCATGCTCCTCACCTGAGCAGGGAGTTTGTAAAGTAGAGATTTCCCGGCGTTCATCCGCTTCCCGTTCACGAAATCCACCCTGCCGATAAACGGCATCAGCCTGAAAATATCACGAGGGTCGCTTCTCAGATCCGCATCCATCAGGGCAATCAATTCCCCGCCGGACTGCTTAAGCCCCGCAGAGACGGCTGCCGTCTGCCCGCAATGCTTCTCAAAATGGATCACCTTTACCGCCCTGTCAGTTCTGGCCAGCTCATCAAGGATCCCGGCGCTCCGGTCTCTGCTGCCATCATCTACGAGTACAATTTCGTAGCTGTCCACCTTATCCTTAACCGCATCCGTTATGCTCCGGTGGAGCTCTAATAGATTGTCTTCTTCATTATAAACGGGAACGACGACAGACAATTTAATCAACGGCTTCACCTCAGTACCAAGTATTTATATTCAAGCATCCGCCTGAAGGTTCAGGCAGCAAGAAAAAACGGATTAGCCGCCTTCACCGAAGACGGTTTCCGTTTCTGACCTCAGCCGGACATTTAACTGTACTACTGCATTAAATCACAAAATAGATAGGTAATCAACCTAATCTTATCAGGCGAAAAAACGGCTGGTGCAGGAATCCCTGCACCAGCCGTTTTTTAAGAGTGATGGCCTACTCTGCGTTATCGTACAGTCCGATCAATTCATCGAAGGCGGAGATAATAACGTCAGAGCCTTTCAGTTCGTCCTGCCGGCCGAAGCCGGCATAAGCGCAGCCGATCACCGTCTGCCCGTTGCCCTTGCCGGCTTCTACATCAGATGAGCGGTCGCCGACCATCCAGGCGCTGCCGACTCCATTCTCTTTCAGTAAAAGTCCCAGAAGCTCTGTCTTGGTTGCCGTCCCTTGGCCGCCAGCACTGTACAGACCGTCGAACAGCTCTTTCAGCTCATGAACGACCACAATACTGTGGATGTAATCTGCCAGTCCATTGCTGGCTACGAACAGCCGGACTCCCCGCTCCTGAAGAGCACGGAGGGTCTCAACTACACGAGGATAAAGCAGGGTTCCGCCGGCTTCCAGCCCTTCGATCTCCAGCTGCAGCAACAGCTCATCCGCCCGCCGGTGCACAGCTTCATCAGCTTCCGGCATCACATTCTTCCATATTTGCGCAAGCAGCATGCCGAGGCTGCCCAGAATACGTTCCTCCGGCGGTGTGGGGCCGGAATATAGGCCTTCCTCCCGCAGAATATCAAACATTTTATGGTATGCAGGCAATAACAGGCTTTCCGTCTGGAACAGGGTTCCATCCATATCAAATACAATCGCTTCCGGTTTCTTAAGTTTCGGCTGCTGTTCTTCATAGCTCATAAGGTGAACCATCCCTTCTAAGTTGTTCCGCTTCTTCGTTCCCCGCCTTAATGATATAGGAAAGCAGTATACATTGTCTATGAAGCCGAGTTTGGCATTTCTTCGACTCATAAGCTGTGTATGAAGCTGGGGCTCGCCCGGTACAATGCCTGAATCTCCGGACCATATTCGCAAACAGGAAAGACGGCAGCCCTAAGCCCTACGCTTTGGGGATCTGCCGTCTTTGTATTATGCTGTGGCAATGAAAAAGAACCGGGTACACACACTATAAAAGTGCTGTGCTCCTGGTCCCTGCTGTACTAATTTAACTATGAAGTTTAGAACAAGAATTATACCTGGTCAAAGCTGGCGATCAATTCGTCCAATACATCCTTGCTGACCATTTTACCCTTGAAGTTAATCAGGTTCTCAGCGCTGCCGGAGAAAATGCAAGTAGGCTCATATTTTCTCAGGATAATCTTTTCTCCGTCGACGAAGATTTCAAGCGGGTCCTTTATGTCAATTCCCATTGTTCTGCGCAGCTCAATCGGAATTACGATCCGTCCCAGTTCATCCACTTTTCTTACAATACCTGTTGCTTTCATCAATATGCATCCTCCCTTAAATAAACACTTTATATAATCATTTGTGTTAAAAGCTATCAAAGCTTCTAAATAGTAGTAATGATTACGCTATATCTGCATTTTAAAGTGCTATTTCTTCCCTGTCAAATTTATTTCTACATCTTTTGATGTATATCGACAAATTATTCGACAAAGTTTAGATATATTTCGACAAAAAAACATGTACTAAACTTTTTTAGGCAATTCCTATCTTTAATGGCTGTGTTTCCTTTTGTATATACCTTTTTGGAATTAAAAAGTTCTGCACCGTAAAAAAACACCCTCCGCTACCTGGATAACTGCTCCAGTTCACGAAGGGTGACGCAATAATCCGGTTCTTTAGACCCTGACGCAATAATTATGCATGGATCTCAAACAATCTGGCTGTCTTCCCTGCAGGAATGGACACTGTCAGAATGCCCCCGCTCTTGTCCCAGCTCCACTCAGAGCTATGCTGCTTAGGGTATGCGCAGCTCACCTCGGCATCCAGCCCTGCCAGCTCTGGAAGCGGAAGGGTGATTCCGCTCTCTTCACCGCCAATCCTCCAGACCGCCAGGTAACGGGTATTGCTGTGTCGCAGGCCGAAGCTGACCCATTGGCCACTACTGTCAGGCAAACCGAGGGGCCAGAACGGCACAGCCTGCGGAATATGGGCGCGTATGGATTTGTAATAATCCAGCGCTTCCTTGACGAGCTCCCTGCGCCGCGGCTCAAGCTCGGCCAGATGCCCGCTCTGATGCACGCGGAGCAGCAGCGCGTTAACCATATTGAAGATGACCTCTTCGTCATCCCCTTCACGGAGCGGATAGGACCACACTGCGGATTGCTCCGGTGTCAGCGCCAGCGGTGAACCGGCGGCAATGGACGCATACTGCACATAGTCCTCCTGGTCACTCGTGGACTGGATGCTGTGCCGGCTGAGCATTGCATAATCCATGCGCATTCCGCCGCTGGAGCAGTTCTCGATCACCAGGTTCGGGTAACGTACAAAAATACGGTCCAGCCAGGCCAGATACGCCCGGTTATGCTGCAGCAGCCCGTCGCCGAAGCTGTCTGCGTCCGTTTCCGTACCTATGCCCGCGTTGATGTTATAATCCATTTTGATGTATCCGACACCATACTCTTCCACCAGGCGTGCAATTACCCCGTTGGCATGCTCAATCACCTTAGGATTGCGGTAATCCAGCTGATAACGGCTGCGGTCTTTAACCCGCTTGCCATGGCGCATAAAGAACCAGCTGTCATCGGTTTCCGCCAGCTTCGGACTGTTGATCCCCATGACTTCCAGCTCCAGCCACAGGCCGGGGATCATTCCTTTGCTCCGGATGTAATCCAGCACATATTTGATGCCCTCAGGGAAACGCTCGCCGGAAGGCTCCCACTCGCCTACGCCATCCCACCATTCGCCGGGTGCATACCAGCCGGCATCAATGCAGAAATATTCGCAGCCGACATCTGCGGCGGCAGCGATAAGCGGCAGCAGCTTCTCTGTCGTCGGACTTCCCCATAGACAGTTCATATAGTCATTGAAAATAATCCGCAGCAGCTCATTGTCTTCATTCGGTCTGCGGATCATCCGGCGGTAAGCGGTCAGCTGCGCGGCAGCAGCCTCAATCCCGCCTTGTACAGAACCGGCCGCTACCGGTACCGAAACGAATTCTCCGCCAGGTGCAAGCTTCAGCCACCAGTGGTTGTCATGCTCCGTCGGTCCGCTGACCAGCAGCGTCAGCTGATCATACTGGTCAGTCAGCTCCCAGTGCCAGGAGCCGTTATGCTCGATTTGCCAGAACAGGCTGCTTCCGCTCTCCTTGTTATGAAGCACCGCCATCGGCAGCAGCTCGGCAGCCGACCAGGAGCCGGTGTTGCTGGCGGCGATCCGTTTGGAGCCGCGGTCAGCCAAATGCGACATCCCCAGTTCAGGCAGCCGGTAGGTCCGCCATTGCAGCTCGCTTTGCCACCCGCTGTGCGCCAGCGTCACTTCAATTTTATCCCCCCGGTCTGCCTTTCCTTCTTTGTCTACCCCGGTAAGTGCAAAGGAAGAGATATATTCCACTGCAATCTCTTCCTTTCCCTCATTCTTCAGCTCCGTCCAGGAACGCACGATCTGTACGCCTTGATAGAACTGAAAATGCTGTATTGCCTTAACTGCAGTCAGCGGATCAATCAGCGTTAACTCCAGCTTCCGGCCCAGCGCATTCACCGTGTCATTGTGTCCGCTGTAGATCATCCGCAGTCCGGGATATGATGCGCGGTGCGTCCGGCCGTGGTATTCGGCGCGGTCCTCACCGGACAACTGGAGCTCCAGCAGCCGGAACCCCGGTTTATTCTTTTCTGCGATCACGCCTGGCTCAAGCGGTGTTGCCCCGAAATGCAGCAGCCGGACATCCTGTTCCTCTGTAATCTCAATCGTAAGATAAAGTCCGTTTTCGTTAATCTCAATCAGCCTGCTAGTCATATCCCGTATAGCCTCCTGACAAATGTTGGTGTCTTCCTTCTCCCCTGATTATAAGGCCTGTCTTTGTATTCGTAACTTTTGATTTTTAGAACATTTGCGTTAGCGGCGAAGCAACGAAGGGGAAGTTTGGAATTGGAGGAGCGATAGCGTCCGCCTTTATGTTTTGGATTTCCTGATTATATCTGCTGGCCGCAGTAGAAATCCAAAACATAAAGGCGGCCGGAAATCCAAACATTCCCCGCAGTTGCGGCAAGCCGCCGAGCTATCCGCTTTAAAAACTCTGTTACACAACAAAGACGGCCCCGCCGGTAAAAGAATCTTACCTTCGGGACCGTCCGGATCAAATGAGTTATGTTTTATTCTGCGGAGCCGAATTGAATCCAGGCTTTTTGAATTTCGTTGATCGCCTGATCCTTAGTCTTGCTGCCGCCGATATAGGCCTGCATCAATTCACCGAATTTCTGGTGGAAGGTATCCAGAGAGTAGTTGACCGAAAGGTCGCCGGATTTCTCTGTTTTCAGGATTTCTTCCATTTCTTTAGGCATTTGCAGGTCAGGCATTGGAGCATCCTTAATTGGCGGAATTACCTTGGCTACAGTGGAGAACCAGCTCTTACCGTAGTCAGAAGTGTACAGCCAGTTGAAGAATTCAATCGTTTCAGCAGCGACGGCGGAATCTTTGTTGATGCGCAGTGCCTGGTCGGCACCGGTAATGATCTGTGACTGCTCTGGCTTATCGCTGACAGGGTAGCCGGCAATGCCAAGGTCGAAGTCTGGAGTGATTTTCTTAATGGCTTCTTCATCCCATGCGCCTTTACCGGTCATGAAGGCTGCTTTGCCGAGAGCAAAGTCGCTGACTTCAGCGTTGCTGTCACGTTCCAGCGGCTTGTCTGTTCCGTGTTTGACCGTTGTATCGATGAAGTTGAAGAAGTTATCGTACAGCACCGGATGATCCTTGAAGGTGGTATCTCCGGCGATGAAGTTAGCTACGAGTGATTTAGCATCCGTTCCGGCATCAGTTGCTGCTGCATCTACGAAGTGCTGGAAGATATGCTTCCATACCCACCACTCTTTGTAGGCATTGGCGAATGGTGTGATCCCCTTAGCTTCCAGCTTAGTGATTGCATCATCCAGCTCAGCCGTTGTCTTCGGAACTTCAGTGATACCGGCGTCAGCCAGCAGCTTTTTGTTGTACATCAGCACGAACAGATTGCCTTTAACCGGCAGACCCAGTACTTTACCGTCAGAGGAGCTCATATTGGAGCGGACTGCATCGGTCATTGCTGCTGCAAGCGGTTCGTTAGTCAGATCAGCACTATACTCAGCAAAGGTATCGATATCTCCGCCGGCTGTAGTCTGGAATACGTCAGGTGTGCTGCCTGCGGCAATTTTTGATTTCAGCACCGTATTATAGTCAGCCTGCATAATTTCCAGGTTAATGGTTACATTCGGCTTCACTTTTTTGTATTCTGCGATGTAAGCATTGAAAGCATCCGTGTACTCAGGAGATGCGGTAAACATATTAATCGTTACAGGCTTGGACGAATCCGTAGCAGCAGCGTTATCCCCGCCGTTTGTTCCGGCCGTATTATTAGCGGCATTATTGTTGCCCCCTCCGCAGCCGGCCAGCAATCCTCCGGCGAGCAGCAGACTAGCAGATACTGCCATAAATCTTTTTAACATGGTGTTGCCCCCTTTTCCTCATCCATCTTGTGGTCTTGTCCATATTCTAAATAAAAAGAAAAAGGATAAGAATGTACATAAGTGAACTCCTGAGGGTAAAAAAGTGGGCTAATGTAACCGTTTCACTTTTCTACCTCGGAGGATTGTGTCCGGTATTCAGAAGGCGAACAATCGTAATAATTGCGGAAAGCCTTGCTGAAATAGTTCTTGTCCTTATAGCCCAGCATTTCGGAAATATCCTGGATTTTGAGCGCGGGATCGGACAGCAGATCCTTGGCTTTGTCCATTCTCACCTTTTGCACATACTCATGAATAC
>CAKMKL010000185.1 GCA_927443375.1 uncultured Paenibacillus sp.
CGAACAGGTCATCAGCGCTCTAAACGGCCCGCAGAATGTGACAGCGATCGCTGATGAAGCAGTAGAGGCAGCGGAGACAGCAGATGTACCAGCTTCACCATACTCCCGCAATCATCCCTTCAATGCAGAAGTGCTGGAGAATCTGAATCTGAACGGACGCGGCTCCGACCGTGAGACAAGGCATCTCGAGCTGTCGCTTGCCGGTTCCAATCTGAGCTTTGAACCAGGCGATTCTCTTGGGGTCTACCCTGAGAACCACCCGCAGCTGGTGGCAGATATTATAGCCGCAATGGGGTGGAATCCTGACGAATCCGTTCCCTTAAATAAGAAAGGTGAAGAGGGGACGCTGCGTGAAGCGCTGCTGCGCCACTACGAAATCACCGTACTGACAAAACCGCTGCTGGAACAGGCAGCGAAGCTGACCGCTGCTGCAGGACTATATGCTTTGCTCGTTCCGGAGGCAGCGGCAGAACTGAAGGCCTATATCCATGGCCGTGACCTGCTTGATCTGATTGTTGATTTTGCACCTTGGGAGGTTCCCGCCCGGAGCTTTGTAACCATTTTGCGCAAGCTGCCTGCAAGATTATATTCGATTGCCAGCAGCTTTAACGCCAATCCGGATGAAGTTCATTTCGCGGTCCGGGCGGTACGTTATGAATCCCATGGCCGTGAACGTTACGGCGTCTGCTCGGTGCACTGCGCAGAACGGGTACAGCCTGGCAGTACACTGCCGGTGTATATTCAGAGTAATCCGAACTTCAAGCTCCCGGCAAATCCTGATGTTCCAGTGATTATGATCGGGCCGGGTACAGGGGTTGCACCTTTCCGCTCCTTCCTGGAGGAACGGGAAGAGCAGGGTGCAGGCGGCAAGACTTGGCTGTTCTATGGCGACCGCCATTTCGTGACCGACTTCCTCTACCAGACGGATTGGCAGCGGATGCTGAAGGACGGTGTGCTGAGCAAGCTGGATGTGGCGTTCTCCCGCGATACGGAAGAGAAGGTATATGTGCAGCATCGTATCCTAGAGCACAGCAAGGAGCTGTATGCCTGGCTGAAGGAAGGCGCACATGTATATGTATGCGGCGATGAGAAGCATATGGCCCATGATGTCCACACGGCACTGATTACCGTTATTCAGGAAGAAGGCGGATTGAGCCCAAGTGACGCTGCAGCATATCTGGATAACATGCAACAAGAACAGCGCTATCAGCGCGATGTATATTAAGGGCAGCGGATGGAAGCGGAAGGAGACGATTAATCGTGGCAAATAATGAATCAGCGGTGAAGCCGATCGGCGGGCCGCCAAGCGATGTTGAACATATCAAGCTGGAGAGCAACTACCTGCGCGGTGCGCTGGAAGCGACCTTGCGCAATCCGATTACAGGCGGACTGCCGGAGGACGACAACCGTCTGCTGAAATTCCACGGCAGCTACATGCAGGATGACCGGGACCTGCGCAGCGAACGCGAACGTTCCAAGCTGGAACCGGCATATCAGTTCATGCTGCGTGTAGTAGCTCCTGGCGGAGTGGCAACGGCTGCACAGTGGCTGGTGATGGATGAGCTGGCCCATAAATACGGAAATGGCACGCTTCGTCTGACGACAAGACAGGCTTTTCAGATGCACGGAGTACTGAAATGGAATCTGAAAAAAACGATCAAGACCATTAACGATACACTCATGACTACACTCGCAGCTTGCGGAGATGTCAACCGTAACGTTATGAGCTCCCCCAATCCGTATCAGTCGGAGGTTCATGCGGAGGTCTATGAGTGGGCCCGTAAAATTAGCGATCACCTGGCCCCGCGGACGCCGGCTTACCACGAAATCTGGCTGGACGGAGAGAAGGTTGTGGACAGCAAGGCGGACGTAGAGGTCGAGCCGATCTATGGACCGGTCTACCTGCCCCGCAAGTTCAAGATTGGCCTGGCGGTGCCGCCATCTAACGATGTCGATGTATTCTCCCAGGACCTGGGCTTCATCGCCATTCTGGAAGACGGCAAGCTGGCCGGATTTAACGTCTCCGTAGGCGGAGGCATGGGCATGACACATGGGGATACGAGCACTTATCCGCAGCTTGGACGGGTAATCGGCTTCGTCCGGCCGGAGCAGATGATTGATGTGGCCGAGAAGACCGTGACCATCCAGAGAGATTACGGCAACCGCTCGGTCCGCAAGAATGCCCGCTTCAAATATACAATTGACCGTCACGGGCTGGACTGGTTCAGAGGTGAGCTGCATCACCGGCTGGGCTGGGAGCTTGAAGCAGCACGCGCGTATCATTTCGACCATAACGGAGACCGTTACGGCTGGGTGAAAGGATACGACGGCAAATGGAATCTGACACTCTATATCCAGAGCGGCCGGATTCAGGATCAGGAAGGTTATCCGCTGATGACAGGGCTCCGTGAGATTGCGAAGATTCACACCGGAGATTTCCGGCTTACACCGAACCAGAACCTGATCATCGGTGGCGTGAGCAGTGCCAAGAAACGCAGAGTTGCCGAACTCGCGCAGCAATATGGTCTGACGGACGGGGCGCATCATTCTGCTCTGCGGCGCAGTGCCATGTCCTGTGTGGCCCTGCCGACCTGCGGTCTTGCGATGGCAGAGGCGGAGCGGTATCTTCCAATCCTGCTGGATAAGCTGGAGCTGATCATCGACAAGGCAGGCCTGCGGGATGAGGAGATCGTCATCCGGATGACCGGCTGCCCGAATGGCTGTGCAAGACCGGCCCTCGGAGAAATCTCCTTCATCGGCAAGGCCCCGGGCAAATACAATATGTATCTCGGTGCCGGCTTTTCCGGCGACCGGTTGAACAAGCTGTATAAAGAGAATATCGGTGAACAGGAAATTCTGGAGACGCTGGAGCCGATCATTCAACGATATGCCAAGGAACGCAGAGCCGGGGAGCATTTTGGGGATTTTGTGATCCGCAGCGGATACGTAGAAGCCGTTACCTCAGGCCTGAATTTCCACAATTAATCATAGAAATACAAAGAACCTGTTTCCCCACGAGGGGGGCGGGTTCTTTGCATTTGGTCTCCTATTCTACACAAAACCGGGAAAATTGATAATAAACACAGAATGAATTTGGATTTCCGGCAGTTTTCTTACATAATATAGAGGAGCACCAAAAAAACATATTCAAGAGCCATTATAGTGAGTAATGTGTTCTGTACAGAAGAGGCGAATGAAATGATCATCATGAAAACGATGGAAGAAATTGAAAAGATGCGCGCAGCCGGTAAAATTCTAGCCGAATGCCACCGGCAGATTGCCGGAATGATACAGCCCGGAATCACAACGTGGGAAATTGACGAGTTCGCTGAAAAATTCATCCTGTCTCAAGGGGCAACGCCGGAGCAAAAAGGATACCACGGGTATCCCTATGCTACCTGTGCTTCTGTGAATGATGTAATTTGCCATGGCTTCCCCACAAAAGAGCCGCTGAAAGACGGAGATATTGTAACGATCGATATGGTCGTCAACCTGAACGGCTGGCTGGCGGATTCCGCCTGGTCCTATGCTGTCGGGATGATCAGCGAGCAGGCCAGTAAATTGCTGGATACGACCAAGGAGTCCTTATTCAAGGGCATCGAGCAGGCGGTCGCCGGTAACCGGATTGGTGATGTTGCCCATGCCATTCAGGTGTATGCCGAATCGAACGGTTTCTCCGTGGTCCGCGATTTTATCGGCCATGGTATCGGTTCGGAGATGCATGAGGGGCCTGAAGTGCCGCATTATGGACCCGCAGGCAAAGGTCCGCGCCTGAAAGAAGGCATGGTGTTCACCATCGAGCCGATGCTGAATACCGGAAGCTACCGGACAAAGGTGGATGCAGACGGTTGGACAGCCCGGACCATTGACGGCGGTCTCTCCGCTCAGTATGAGCACACTCTGGCAATTACACCCCAGGGAACGATTATCCTGACGGAGCTGTAAGCTGAGTTACAAAACAAGGCCCTCCTTCTGCTGGCTGCAGGGAGGGCCTAATTCATATGATGGAAGTTAGTCCGTTATATTTCGTGTGTAATATTCAATAATATCTTTGCGGCGGATAATTCCTAGAAAGACGCCTGTGCTATCAACAACCGGGACGAAATTCTGATCTGCAGCGAGTGTAAGCATATCCTCCATCTGAGCATTGATTTCTACGCTCTCGTTATGCACGTGTCGCTGGATGTCGCTTACTTTAACCTCACTCATGTTCTCAAAGCTGAGCCCCTCTGTATTCTTGAGTTTCCATAGCAGGTCTCCCTCAGCCAAGGTTCCAACGTATTTATTGTCTTCATCAATTATTGGAATGGCCGAATAATAATGCTGTTCCAATTGCTGCATCGCCTCAAGCATAGAGATCGAGGAAGTAATGAACGCGACCTGGTCTTTAGGCAGCAGGAAAGCTGATATTTCCATGACTAGTCTCCTTTACAGTGGAATTAGTGGGCAGTGTACATTTATTAAACCACATTTTGCACTGTAAGCGCATTACTTAATCTATATCGCCATGCACAATAAAGGATATAGATTCATTGGACAGTGATCAAATCCCTGCCAAGATTGCTATATCCTCTGTATTTGACGTAATTATGTTATAGAGCTACTCTGCTTACATTCCGGCTTCTCCGTTATCCAGGCTGATCTGCCATTCAATACCGAATTTGTCTTTCAGGCTGCCGTAGCTTTTGCTCCAGAACGTCTCCTGCAGCTCCATGGTAACCGAGCCGCCTTCTTTCAGCTGATCGAACCAGGTTTTAACCTTAGCTTCATCACGGGTGACTAGAGTAAGGTTAATATTGTTTCCTACTGTAAATGGCATTCCTGGAAAAACATCAGAGAACATCACATTGCTGCCATCAATATTCAATCTGGAATGCATCACCAAAGATTTGGCTTCCTGAGGCAGCGGATAATCAGGATTCTGCGGTGCTTCGCCAAAGGTCATGATTTGGGGAGCTCCAGTCTCAAATACCTTTGCATAAAACTCAACAGCTTGGCGGCAGTTCCCATTGAAATTCATATAGACATCAACTGACACACGCTTCACTCCTCATATGCTAAATTAAGGAAGGCACTTGATTTCCATATTGTATCATGGCCTTGTCCAAAGTTAAATATTCTTTCCTTGCTCCAATAGGTTAAGCTTGGGTCAGTAAGTGCTGAGAATCTGAGAGAATATTCAATTATGGAACGTTCTTTAACAGGAGGAATTAAGATGAATGAGCTGGAGCAGGTACTGACGGTTTACGGCTGTGATTTCAGCGGGGCGAAGAACCCGGAGGGGAAGATACTCATTGCCTCCGGCAGTCTGGCCGGCAGCAGCTTCACGGTTAATCAAGTGTACAGCTGTGAGGACAGGCTCGATTTATACCATAATATCCAAACGAGCGGAGCCCCGTGGGGGATGGATTTTCCCTTCTCTATTCCAAAATATTATTTAGAGAGCCAATATGCTTCTTCCTGGGACAGGTTCATTCAAGGGGCCTATGAGGATACAAGAGAACAATTTAAATAGCGGTTTGGTCAAATACATAGCGGTAAAAACAGCCGGGATCTCCGGGAGACGGACACTGCGGTTGATGCTAAAAGTCCGGTATCCTCGACTCCCATAGCCATGCATGCGATGCTCTATGGCGGGCGTAAGCTGTTGTACAATTTGCGGGGGATTGCATCGGTCTATCCCTTCGAGCCCTACAGAGAGAGTTCATCACGCCTGTACGAGGTATATCCCGGTTACGGCTGGAAGGCGCTGACATTGAAGAGCAGCGATCCGGAGGCCTTTGACAAGCTCAATACGAGCTTCAAGACGCTCATAGACAACGGGTTTGAAGTTAGTGTTACCGCAGAAGCAGCAAAAGCGACGCTGGATCACCAGGGAAAATCCAATCTTCATGCCAGGGACGCTGTAATGGCCTGCATCGAGATGGCCTACTGCCTCCGTAAATACAAGCTGGAGAGCAGTGAGCCTACTCAGCCGGAATTTGCCACAGCACAGGAATGGAGGCTGCGATCCCTTGAAGGACTGGTTGTGCGAATGTGTAAACGGGAAAATGCACTGGGCTGATCAGGGGCCATTCAGAATTTCGTCAACCCATATATAACAGCGCTCTAGCTGCTCCGGGGCAATCAGATCTGAGCGGTGCTCAAACATGATTTTGACATTAGGATTCTCTGCACGGATGATCCGCAAGTACTCTTCGATTGGCGCCCAGCCATGGTCCACACTTAATTCAGGCAGCACCGGATAATGGCTGTTCTGTACGCTGTCCGTAATCTGTACGTTGGATAAGTGAATCAATGCTGCATATTTCGTGTAGATTCCGAGTATTTTTTTGGCGTCAAAAAAGGGGTCCAGCTTGTCCTGCAGAAACAGTCTGGCGGTATCCAGGCATAGCGTGATCCGGGGGTATTGCATCAATAGCTGCTCCAAAAAATCATGCTCGTAGATCAATCTGCTAATGGCATCGAACTCCAGGACAGGCATGAATTGATACTTGCGGCTCTGCCTGTCAAGCCATTCGAACAGCTGGGCCGTGCGTATGTTCAACTCTTCAATTGTAATTTCATGTTCATGAATGAATTCCCGGCGGTCCCCGAACCGCCAACCCGCCCAGTTCACCCGCTCATCCAGTATTACAGGCTTCGGGTAATGGAACAGTACGTACTCCGGCTGAACTGCGGTAAGATATTCAAGCTCCTCCCGGATATGCTGAAAAGCGTCATAGCGCATCTTGTCATCACCGGCGAGAACCAGCGGATCACGCAGTCTTGCCGCATCGGCCCGAAACGGAAAATGAACGCCAATCTGAAAGCCTCTGCTCCGGGAGGCTTCGATTAACCGCTCGGCATCCTCCCGGGAGGCAAATAAACATGCTTCAATACCATAAAATCCGTTTCGGAAATCTTTAAGATATTTCAGTTCATCAAAGCCTCCATATTGCCCGATCATAAACTGCTGCAGGAGAAGCACCTCGCTTAAAGTAAGATATTGTAAATCATACTATGCGGATTCCTGATAGACAATCAGCAGACTTGTTCAATATACTGGAGGAAAGTACCAAAGATCATAGCTGGCGTAACTATTGCAGCGTACAGGGATCAGCAGAGGAGTGGAGCCGAAATGAACAGGGAGATCGCCGGACTCCGGCTGTTGAACCAGCATATTACCAGCTCTGCAATTTTGGAGCCTGGGCAGGTTGTCCGGACGCTTGGCGCGTTGCAGGCGCAGGATTATATGCAGGCCGCTTGGGCCATTGGTCTGCGTACGCCTGCCGCAGGGCTGGCAGGTGTGGAGCAGGCGATTGCCGGAAGGGATCTTCTGCTGACCTGGAGCCTGAGGGGAACCCTGCATTTTGCACCGCCGGAAGATGTGAAATGGATGATTCAGCTGAGTGCACCGCGGCTGCTCAGACAAGCCGGACGCCGGCTGGAGCAGCTGGAACTGGATGACAAAATACTAGGCCGCTGCAGGAAACTAATCTATCATGCATTAAAGGGCGGTAAATGCCTCACCAGGCTTGAGCTTTTGAGCCTGCTTGAGGATCAGGGAATCAGCACTGCAGGCCAGCGGGGTTATCATATCCTGTGGCATAGCGCCTTTAACGGACTAATCTGTTTTGGCCCAATAGCGGGCAAGCAGCAGACCTTTGTACTGCTGGACGAATGGGTGCCGCAATCCCGGGAATTGTCCTATGAGGAATCGCTGGCGGAGCTGGCGCTGCGCTACTTCACCACCCGGGGACCTGCTACTGTGCATGATTTTGCCTGGTGGGCCGGCCTCACGGTTACGGAGGCCAGAGCCGGGCTGGAGGCGGTACGGGCTGGGCTGGCCTCCGAGGTGATCGGAGGCAGCGAATACTGGATGCCGGACATGCCGTCCCCTGCCGGGAGACATCCTGCCGGTGTCCATCTGCTTCCCGGCTTCGATGAATATATCCTTGGCTATAAGGACCGCAGCGCCGTGCTTGAGCCAGAGCTCGCACCGCGGATCGTGCCGGGCAACAACGGAATGTTTTTGCCGGTAATGGTGTCAGAAGGACAAGTGGTCGGTACCTGGAAACGGACGATTAAGAAGAAGGGCGCCGAGCTGCTGCTTATTCCTTTTGAACCCTTGCAAGACGACAGCCGGGCACAGCTCGTCTCCGCTGCTGAAGCATACGCCGCTTTTCTGGGGCTGCCGTTAAGTAAGCTTGAGTATCAGGAGATTCATTTGTTATGAATCTTTAAATAACCAAAGGGAGTGCTGCAGTTTGGAAGATTACAGCTCATTATTGGAACAGATTCTCCGGCAGGAGCAGGATTATCAGTTCACAAAATTTACAAACCAGACGGCCATAGAGCTGGGCAATGCCATTCTGGAAAGAGCACACAAGCTGGGGAAACTGATTGTAGTAGATATCCGTAAAAACGGGCAAGTGCTGTTCCATGCCAAAATGGATGAAACAGGACTGAACAATGACCGCTGGATCGCCCGCAAGATCAACGTCGTCAACCATTTCGGTCACTGCTCTTATTATATGAATGTGTTGTACAAATCGTGGAACACCACTATTCAGGACAATGCATTCGTTGATCCGATGGAATATGCGGCAGAGGGCGGATGCTTTCCGGTACTGATCCGGAATGTCGGGCCGGTCGGGACGATCTCCGTCTCCGGATTGTCCGGTGAAGAAGACCATGAGATGATCGTGGCTGTTCTGGAGCAATTGTTGAAATCTGAATAATTTTCCCTTACAGGATCGCTCTGTCCGAGTTTTTATGTGTCCCGGTAGCCGTCACTTGGCTTCCGGGACATTTTGCTTATTTCATTTGCCTAAGCGGGGACTTTTTTTGTAGAAACACCGGAAAATATAAGCAGGAATAATCTGGAGCCGTATCGAATAGATAGCGGAATCAACAAAATTCGACTTTTAATTTACTTATCAAAGGGGATTACATGAAAAAAGTACATAAGCCAGTATTCTTAATCGTTACGTTTGTTTTGATTTTCCTGCTGCCTTTATTCGGCAGTTTGACTAAATGGGGAGGCCTTCCACCCGGTTATGGAATTTTCCCTGCGCAACAGGTTGAAGCGGATCCCGGATTCAGCCTGCTTTATTTTTCACTCGCTTGTATAGTCGCCGTGTTCATTACGCTGGTGCTCGTAATTCCGCGTATATTCGGTTTTAGGAAGCTTCCGCAGGAGCCGCAGCCGCAGCCGGTCAGAGCAGCCTTTCCTGTGTGGTTCTGGTGGAGCCTGCCTGTTCTAGCGGTTAGCTGGTTTTTGATGTGGGCGCGGATCAGATTATTTGTCCCGCTGGAGAATTATACCTTTGTCCCGCTATGGTGGTCGTTTATACTGATATTAGATGGTCTGGTCTACAAGCGGACAGGCGGGGACTCCATCATTTCCCGTAAACCACATTTAATGCAGCTGCTCGCTGTTGTGTCCTGCTTCAGCTGGTTTGCCTTTGAATACCTTAACTTTTTTGTGATGGAGAACTGGTACTATCCGAATGAAGATGTCTTCTCTAACTTTGGCAATGTGTTCTGGTTTTCCTTATCATATACTACTGTTCTTCCCGCGATCGTTGAGTGGTATCTGCTGCTGAAGATATTTAAAACTGTTAGAGAGCGGTACAGGAACGGTCCTAAAATTAACGTCAGCAGAACGCTGCTGATCATTTACTTTATCATTGGAATGTTTCTGGCTTTCGGTATGGGCTATTATCCTTATCTGCTGTTCTGGGTGCTATGGGTGGCACTAGTCCCTATGCTCTCCGCCGCGATGGCGCTTTGCGGTTACTGGACCCCTTTTACGCCGATCAGGAACGGTGACTGGTCCCGGATTATCCTGGTCGCACTGGCCACCCTTTGTAACGGATTTTTCTGGGAGTTTTGGAACTTTGGCAGTGAGTGGTTCCATGACTCCTTGCCCACCAATCCGAATTACTGGAAATATTCTGTACCCTATCTGGATAAAATTCATATTTTCTCGGAGATGCCGATTCTGGGCTATTACGGATATCTCTTTTTTGGCGTGAACTGCTGGATTGTCTGGCTCATTGCCGCTTATGTGTTTAAATTTGATGCTGATTTTGAATTAACGGGAGACAATCGCTAAAGGTGGAATGGGTATGATTACGTTAGACAACTATCTAATTCTGGAGACCATTTCCGACAATTATACGAAATCGGTATACAGATGCGGAGATACGATATCAGAGGAAACGGTAATTTTAAAAGTACTGAAATCCGAATTTACCGGGCCTGAGGCGGTTATGCGGTTTAAGCAGGAATACAGGCTGCTGAAGGAGCTCAGTGAACATATCGAAGGCGTAATCAAACCCCGTAAGCTTGAAGAAAAAAACGGCTATTACATTATGGTGATGGAGGATATCCACGGGCGGTCACTTAAGCAGATTATGGAAAAGGATCCGCCGGATCAGGCTGCTCTTGTGAAGCTGGCCATCCGGATAGTGGACATACTCGGTGCGGTGCATGAACAGAATGTTATTCACAAGGACATTAAGCCTTCTAATATCATCTGGAACAGGGAGAAGGACATCGTGCGGCTGATCGATTTCGATCTGGCTGTGAAGCTGCCCAAAGAGAAGCGGGAATTTCAGAATAGCGGGGTACTGGAGGGGAGTATTCAGTACATGTCACCGGAGCAGACCGGCCGGATGAACCGCAATATTGATTACCGGAGCGATTATTACTCGCTGGGCGTCGTACTCTATGAGCTTATGACCGGTAGCAGACCCTTTGTAAAGCAAGAAATGCTGGAGCAGATCTATTCCATTATTGCCAAGGAGGCTATTCCGCCCCATCAGTTAACCGGCGGCAAGGTTTCAGACGGGCTGTCGGGTATCATCATGAAGCTGATGGCAAAATCGTCAGAAGAAAGATACCGCAGCGCTTATGGGATCAAGGCCGATTTAAAAAAGGTGCTGGAAGGGAAAACAGATTTTGTGATCGGGGCCGAAGACCGGCTCAATATATTCCGGATTCCGCAAAAAATCTATGGCCGTGATCAGGAACTGACACGGCTCGTGCATGCTTTCCGGCATAGTGTCCGGGGCCAGTCGCAGCTCATGCTGGTTACCGGAGAGGCCGGGATGGGCAAAACGGCTCTGGTGCATGAGCTCCATAAGTCAATCAGTGAGGAAAAAGGCTTATTTGCCGAAGGGAAATTTGACCAGTATAACCGCAATACTCCGTACAGTGCGATTATACAGGCCTTCCGCCGTTTGATCAGCCAATTGCTGGAAACCCCTGACAAGGAATATAGGCAGCAGTTTAAGCATTCTTTAGCGCAATCCCTGGATGGGAACGGAAGGCTGATTGCTAAACTGATTCCTGAGCTGGACGGATGGATTGGTAAACAGCGTGAGATGGAGCCGCTTAATCCTGCGGAGGAAACCAACCGTTTTTTTATAACCTTTGCCAAATTTATTGAAGGGATTACTTTGAATGAACGGCCGCTGGTTATGTTTCTGGATGATTTGCAGTGGGCTGATTTCTCGAGTGTGCAGCTTGTTGAACGCTTAATGCTTGATCCTCGCCTGTGCAGACTGTTCATTGTTTGTTCTTTCCGGGCCAATGAGATTCATGAGGGGCACCCGCTGTTTGCTTCCATTGCCAAAATCGAGAAAACCCGGGATGTCGGCGTCATCGCTCTGGAGCCGCTGGCTGCGCACGATGTGCAGAGCCTGATTGCTGATACTCTTTACAGTCCGCCGGAGCGGGTGAACATGCTTGCTGAAGTAATTTACAAAAGAACAAAGGGCAATTCGTTTTTTGTAAGCGAGCTGCTCAAAGAGTTATATCGTAACGGGCTTTTACATTTTGACGAAAGACAGGGGATCTGGGGCTGGCGGCTGGACCAGATTCAAAAATTGCCGGTCAATGACAATGTAGTCGAGTTCCTGATGATGAAGCTGAACAGTTTGCCTGAAGAGGTCCGTTCGATGCTGATGCTGAGCGCTGCCATCGGGAATGTGTTTAATTTCGGAATGCTGAAACTGATCAGCGAAGAGCCGCAGAGCTTTGTCACCCAGGCTATTGTTGCGGCGGTTGAGGAGGAACTCATTGTTCCGGCAGATTCGGGCTATGCCCTGTTCTCCGGTTATTTGGACGAGAAGGATGATGAGCCTCTGCTGCAGGCGGCGGTCTCTTTCCGGTTTGCCCATGACCGGATCCAGCAATCGTTCTATCAGATGATTGATGCAGATACAATGAAAGAACTGCATCTTAGCATCGGCCGGCTGATGCTGAAGAATCTGGCACCGTCGGAAGCGGAAGAGTTAATCGTCGATATAGCGGCTCATATGAATAAAGGCTTGAAATTAATCAGTGACCGGACAGAGATGAACGAGCTGATAAGACTTAACCTGAAGGCAGCCCACAAAGCAAAGGCAGCCTTCGGTTATGATTCAGCTTATACGCTGCTGGAAACAGTCCTGCCGCATCTGCCCGACAACGTCTGGCAAAATAATGACGTTCCGGCGGCGGAGCTTTACGGGCTGCTGGCACAATGCGGATACTTAACCCATCATATCGTGGAGGCAGATGCCGCATGTGCGGTACTGCTCCAGTACACAACCGATAAACGGGCCCGGGCTCAGATATATGAGATGCAAGCCAATCACTATATGTATCTTGGAATGATGAAGGAATCGATTGCTTCCGGCAGGCAGGGTCTGCAGGTGATGGGTATCCAAATTCCGCGTAAGGTTGGGATGGTGTCCGTTCTGGGTGAGCTTGTGAAGATTAAAGCCGCACTGCGGGGAAAGACGCCTGAGGATATTTATACGGCCAGGCAAATGGAAGACCCGGATATGCTGCTGATCATGCGGCTGCTGATCAACTTTATCCCGCCGGCCTTTATCTCCGGGGAGACTTCACTATTCGGCTTAATCGTGCTTAAACAAGTTGGTTTGACCCTGAAATATGGCATTTCTCCTGAATCGGCACTTGCGTTTATTGGGTATTCCATGCTGTTATCCGGGTTCGGCGATGTGAAGGGAGCTTTTGAATTCGGCAGGCTGGGCATCCGGATCAATGACAAGTTCAACGATCTGCAGTGGAGAGGTGCGGTGCATGTCTTATATACCCTGTTCAGTCATGTCTGGACTGAGCCGTGGGACACTTTGCATGACTGGTTTACGACTTCGATTGAAGCCAGTCTTCGGACCGGCAATTTACTTTATCTTGCACATTCCTGCTTTTATGTGAATTTATGGAATCCTGAAATGGATCTGGCCACGCATCTGCAGGAGAGCAGCCGGATGATCGCGATGATCGAGAACACCAAATACAAAGAGTCGCTGGCGACAGCTCAGCTGGTCCGGCAATATTACCGTAATCTTCTGGGGGAAATGGAAGACCGCAGCTCTTTCAGTGACGAGTCATTTAATGAAGAGAGCATGCTGCATGATTTGGAGCTCGCGAAATATAATTCCGGAATAGCAATTTACTATATTTACAAAATGAAGCTGCTGTTTACCTATGAAAGCTACAAAGAAGCTTTAGTGTATATTGACAAAGCTTATCCAATTATTGGCGCACTTTCCGGTTCGGCCTTTATGGAGGAATTCGCCCTTTATACCTTCCTTAATCTGGCCTACAGTTATCCGCAGCTGAGTGCCAGTGAACGGAGAAAGGCAAAGGCCAGAATGCGTAAGGAGCTCGGCCGGGTCCGCAAATGGGTCAAGCACGCTCCAGATACCTTCAGGCAGCATGAAATGCTGATGAAGGCGGAGTGGGCACGAATTTTCGGCACGGAGGATGAGGCGGGATACTATTATGACCTGGCAATTCAGGCCAGCGAGCATGGTAAATTCGTCAGATATAAGGCACTTACCAACGAACTGGCTTCTAAATTTTACAACGGTAAGCAGTTCAACGAATTTGCCGCTTATCTGCTCAGACAATCCGTTTATTATTACTCAGTCTGGGGCGCAAAGGCGAAAATTGAGTTCATTAATGAACGTTATCCGGACCTCGTCCGCAAGATCAATTCGAAAGAGTTCCTGTACGGGCGTAGCGTATCGGAGTACTCCGAGAGTATTGATCTGGACTCGATGATTATGGCATCCCAGGCGATTTCCAAGGAAATTGAGCTGGATAACCTCCTGGAGGCACTCATGGAGATTGTCATCAAGAATGCCGGGGCGCAGCGAGGCTGCATCCGGATGTCTGTAGGCTCGGGATTGCTGGTCGAAGGTGAATATCAGCCCGGGGAAAGTAAAATATCCATCTCCGTGTATAGTCAGGGGCGTTACGACAATCTGCCGGAAGCTATTTTGAGACAGGTCGAGGAGAG
>CAKMKL010000186.1 GCA_927443375.1 uncultured Paenibacillus sp.
AGCCCTTTAACCAGCAGAGTTGCGAATTCGCCGCGGGTAGTTGTATCGTCAGCACCAAAAGCATCGGAACGGAGGTTAGTCATAATCCCTTTAGAGTAAAGATCGTTCAGGATATTTCTGGCCCAAGGATGATTCGTAATATCTGTAAAGCCGCGGCGGAGTTTCATTACTGTATAATAGCCGAACTCATCGAATGGAACGGTAACGGTATGATTCTTAGTATCTACCTCTCCTCCAATGTTCTCCCACTTTCCTGCGTCTGTATAGCGGAATACAGTAACTGTTGACCCCACTTCATCAACAATGTTGTTACTGAAGCTTAGAGTCAATTCACCACGCTTGGACGGGACAATCTTGCGGGTCTGGCTGATCTGTGTGAAATTACCCTCTATTGAATAAGGAGCAACACCATTGGTCGCCGGTGTGTAACTATTGCTTCCTTTGGTCCCCACTTCTCCAAGACCGCCGCTAAGCCAGTAAATATCAGAGACTCTGGCGAAGTTATTGTTAGTCGCACTTGAAGTAAACCGCAGAACCAGCTCCTGCAAAATCACCAGTTGTTTTTTTATTCCCACAAATCTCTCATCGACCGGACTGACGTTAATGATATTTCCGTAGTCGTTAGTCCGCTCAACAACTCCATCGGTTGGATCTGCAATCCCGAACAAGAGCTTGGTGTCAGGATAATACTTGGCAGCCCCGGAGGAGGTATAACCCTTCATGAGCGTTCCTTTAGGGAAACTCAGCTGCAGGTTCTTGTTAAAGACACTGTATTTGGCCGCTACCTTTTCCGCCATGTACTGGGTATCAATTTGAACTGCACTGGCGTAGTAGACTGTGACGGTATCGTTAAGCGTTGAATTTTCCCGGATGATCTGTATCTTAATGGTTGTTGCCTTATCCGGCTTCAGTCCAACAAAGTCATAGGTGAACCGGTTAGACAGGTCTGCACGCGGCGTAGCCTCATATTTGTCAATCATGACCTTAGTGGCACCTTCGGCCTCAATATCAAAACGTACGAAGTTCTTATTCACAACAATCTGATCGCCAACGGTAGCAACCGGAGCTAAGATACGGTATGGTAATACCTCCCGGATAACCTCAAGGCGTTGAGTCGTTCTGGCGCCTGTGCTGTTAATTAGTTCAAGGGTATAAACATGACTTCCAGGCGCATCAAACTTCAAATCACGGATACGCAGCAGGAAATCCTTAGAAGTACCTACATAGTCATATATTATCGATCCATAAGCTGAGGCTGGAGAATGATAATCTGTATTGGCATTGTTCAAAAGGTTGGCATTGCCCAGGGTCGAAAAGATTAGATCGGAACCCTTATACAGGTTCATAATAGTGGCACCGCCACCTTCCAGAACCAGATCGTAGTAATCCTGTGTAGTTACGTACGCACCGTCTTTTTGTGTGATTTCTGCAGGCAATGTCAGGATCGCATTCTTCTTGGCTGCATTCGATCTGGAGTCCGTTTCAAACGGCAGACGGTCCGTTCCCAAGGTCGGATGGAACTGCGACAGATTCGAGACATTGGTATCGATGATATAAACACGCAATTCTTTGGTGATTATACGTTCATTGCCGGCTGCGTCTTTTGAAGTCCCTGTGAACACGAGCGTATTCTCGCCAAATACTAAAGGACCTGCCTGATTAATGGCCAGAGTCACCTTGAATTTCTTCACGGTATTATTAACTACAAATTGGGGGGTATTTGCTGGGTCCCAAGTTGAACTATCCTTGCCGTTGATTTGGAATTGTGCATTGTTGATATTCTCAAATCCGATATATTCCCCTTCAACAGTGAGGCTGGTTTCTTTAGATGAATCATAAGGCACCGTTTGGCCATCTTGAAGGTTGCTGACATAAATATAATTCTTCGATACATAGGAAATATCTACATTATATACGGATTTAGAAGAGCCATATTTAAATTGGACCTTCTGCTGGCCATTGGAAAAACCTGTGATTTGATAAATACGTTCTGTTGAAGTTGTACCTATTGCAGTTGTCACCTGGTCAAGCTTTACTCCCTTTGTACTCAGCGGCAGATACATTGCTGTAAGGTCATCCACTGGTGTCACATTACTTTGGACGAGGATATAGAAATTATCCTTCTCCATTTGCTGGCCGCTCAGCGCAAGCTTCGAAACCTTAGTTACATCAGCACTCGGTGTGTAGTCAGGGAGATAATAAATATTATTAATGACGGTTTCTCCCGGAACATAATAGTAGGATTTGACACTTGAAGAGGAATACGTGCCGTATCCTACAGCTAATGTAAAGGAGATGTTTCCTTCCTTAACCGGAACAGCTGTAGCTGCTGTACTGAATGTGACCAGTCTATAAGCAGGAGTAGTACCATTGGGTCCCGGAATAATAATCTCATCGGTAGTTGTTATGTTTGTAATCTTCACTTCACTTGTAGTTCCGGGGTTAATAGTAAACGTACCAATCCCCCCGGCACCACCGAAACTAGCAGTATTATAAGGTACAAGAATCTTTCCGGACAGCCCGGCAGAATACGTATCTTTAACTGACAGTGTCGGTGTATTATCAATCAGCGAATATCCCGTTCCGGCATGCACCAGATTTAAAGAGGCATAAGGCTTGTCTGTATCAAAGTAATACACATTACGATCAATCGTAATTTTATCGGATGCATTCTGTACCACTATCTTCAGTGTGCTCAATCCTGGATCCAGCGTAAGGGACGGGGTAAAGAAGGTCCCGTCTTCCAGCAGTGAGGTTTGAAGCGCCGTGCCTCCGTTAAGTGACACTGTTACTTTAGTGGCATTGGAAACTTTACCCTGGAGGGTAACTGAAGATACAGGTACAACTACCTGCGTTCCTTCATTTAAATTCAGTGCGGCAGGACCGCCCAATACTTGCAGTGATGTGATATAAGGAACCCTGTCATACAATACATAGAAGGATTCCGATCTTGTCAGGTTCCCCTGCAAACCCGAGAACGTAATTTTGTTGTACCCGGAATATAGTGTTACTCCGCTAGTTGTGAAGCGGTTGCCTGGACTACTAGTGTCGGTGGTTACTGTCCCCGTAGTCAGTCGTGTGGAGTCCGTAACCCATTTCCCGGTGCTGTTTTGTGTCAGCTGCTCTACCACTACCTTCATAGTCGTTGAGGTTACCTGAGAGTACACACCTGTTATATTAAGCGTACCGTTGCTCGTCAAAAACACCTTGCTGCGGGTGATGGCATTCGTTGACCCTGTCTCAGCATTTGGATCCAACACTACAGTGGAACGCAATGTTTGATCATCCGGAGTAAAGTAAGTTGTGACTGCATCTGCTGCTGCCGCCTGAGGCGTATATCTGCCCGGAAACATAGAAACGATCAGGGCCGCAAGCAGCAGCCAGACGAATGGTCTCTTAAAGCGTTGCATGTGTATATCTCTCCTTTGAGTTTAAGTTCTCTTCATGACTTCACTTTGTTCTTTATCGGCAGTTGGGCGGCATATTTTTAGGGAATACAGCAAAAAACTCATCCCGAAAAGGATGAGTTTTGTTATTTATGGAAAAATATAGCGTCTATTAGTGCTGTAATCTAGGACTTTGAGCTGCGTTCAGGCGCAAGCTTCACCCGCATTCTCAGAAACAAATCAATCAGCGGACGTTTGGTCTTACTGATGACGCCGGTAATTTCAGCACCAATCTGCAGGAAGAACAGCATAACGCAAATGACTACGAAGGTTACCCAGTTCGCTTCATAGAGCGAAGCGGATGTTTGAATAACTGCCAGTACACCGAAGAAAGCAGCAATGCCGTAAATGATGAGAACTGTCTGACGGTGACTGAACCCGAGCTCACGCAGGCAGTGATGCAGATGCCCTTTGTCAGGTGCAAAGATAGGTTTCTTCTGCAGCTTGCGGCGGACAATGGCGAAGAATGTATCTGATAGAGGAACTCCAATGATCAGGAGTGGAGTGATAAAAGATACCACCGCAATCTGTTTAAATCCTAGCAGCGCCAAGAGTGCCAGACAGAAGCCTAAGAACAGTGAGCCTGTATCGCCCATGAAAATTTTTGCCGGGTGAAAGTTGAAGAACAGAAAACCCAATATACTGCCAAGCAACAGCAGACACAGGAGCGCAACCATCGTATTGCCCATCAAAAATGCCATTACAGCGATTGTAGCAATTGCAATTCCGGATACACCGGCAGCAAGCCCGTCCAACCCGTCAATCAGGTTAACGGCATTAGTGACACCGACAATCCAGAAGATCGTCAGCGGAACAGCGATCCAGCTCTCCAGTGAGGAATACGTATTGTTAAAAGGAATATTCACGAAATCAACAGTAATGTCAAACCCGAAAACTACGATGCAGGCTGCGGCAATTTGGCCCAGCAGCTTCACTTTAGCTGATAGCTCGAACCGGTCATCAAGTCCCCCGATAAGAACGATCAGTCCGCCGCCGCACAGCAGCGCTTTGATGAAGCCCGCCTCCCGCGGAGTAAAATCGTAAGGAATAATTGGCAATACGGCAAGCAGGCCTAACACAAACGCCAGAAATATACCTAGCCCACCAAGGCGGGGCATTATCTTCGTATGCACCTTACGGGCATTTGGCACATCTGTAGCACCAATCTTAATAGCGAATTTCTTCACCAGTGGCGTCAACAGGAGCGCAAGTCCCATGCACACAACAAATCCGGCGATGTATATAATTAACATTTGAAAAGTCGACCCCCATTTCTCTACCGCATTGAATTATACGCTGAACTAAATGTAAATTCCAATTCCGTTTTTAGGCTGTTGTTCGGATTTTTCCGGTAAATTCACGCTTTTCACTGAACTTTTGTCACTTTATCTTTCTCACGCACTACTTTTACTGCGAATTTCGGCAGCGCAAGCATTCTTTTGTATCGGGTCGGCTCTTTGAGAAGGCGATATAACCACTCTGCCCGGAGTTTCTGGAAAGCTTTAGGAGCCCGTTTGCTTTTACCTGAGATCACATCAAAGCTCCCGCCCACCCCCATCATCACAGGAATATTCAGCCGGGACTTGTACTTGGCAATCCATGGTTCCTGACTGTCTGCACCTCTGGCGACAAAAAGCAGGTCTGGCTGGGAGCGGGTAATATCCGCAATAATCTCCTCGTCTGCTTCGGGTCCAAAGTAACCATCCCGGAAGCCGGAGATTACGATACGCGGATACCCAGTTTGTAACCTTGAAGCGGTCTCCCGAATCACATCCGGTGCAGAACCGAGAAGATAGACCCTCCAGTTATAGATTTCGCCTTGACGAAGCAATTCATGTAAAAGATCAAAGCCTGCTACACGCTCAGCCACAGGCTCTTTGCAATATTCCGCTGCCCATACAACACCCGTTCCGTCAGGGACGACCAATTCTGCTGACTTCATAATCTCCATATAGGCGGGATTATCCAGTGCAGTCATAACCATAATGGGATTGGCCGTAATCACCTGATGCGGCTCCCGGTTACGTACAGCCTCGGTCAAATAGGAAACCGTAGCTTTCATGTCGACTTTGGATACCCGTATACCAAAAATTGGCACAGTGGGCAAAACACTATCTGCTTTCACGTTCAATCATCCTTTACGGCCGAAATATTCGGTAATCTGCCGGGCTGGAGCCTCGGCTGCTTCAACTAAGGCTGCGATTAACGGCTCCCGCTCCCGTTTCCATGCTTCCTCTTTTTCCAGAAGATGCAGAATTTCAGCTGCAACCATGCTGCCTTCCAATGTTTGGGTCGATCCTACCGGCTTGCAGCGGATTCGCTCCAGAAAATGATCAATCTTGGGGTCGTAGGATATACCCATTAGAGGCACACGTCTGCCAGCGGCGTAGATCAGGCTGTGCAGGCGCATACCGATCAGAGCGTCACACTCTGCAACTTCACGCAGCATCTCCTGGGGATGAAGCGCATCCTCACACAGACTAACTGCTCCTCCAAGCGCTGCTATCTTCTTCTCCAGCTTCTGCATCACATATCTTGAGGCTTCATTATCTAATGGATGATGAAAAGGCAGGAACCGCAAGTGAAGCGGTGTTTCGGCACAGGCTTGTACCAGCCCTTCAGCGATCGCATCCAGCTCACGCCGCGATTCCTCCCAATACCGCACTGATACGCCTACAGTCTTCCGTGCAGAAGCTGAGCTGTTAGGAGATTGAGGATCCAGGGCTAACGTCCCGGACGCCCCTGAAAGTTCCAGACCCATAACAGGGTCGGGAACAACCTCAATCTTACTCCGGTCAAGTCCCATACTTTGCAGCAGCAGACAGGACTGCTCGTCCCGCACAGATACATAGACACATTTGCGGAATACGGATTTGATCAGCGGATGGAACAGTTTCCGGCTCACCGGACCAATACCTTGGGCATAAATAAAGGTCGGCTTCCCCATCCACTGGGCAAGCTTAACTATACCTAGGTAATAAGGAATAGTCTTGCTGCCTGTTACATCCTGAAGCAGGCTGCCTCCCCCGCTGATAAGCCCGGCACTTTCCGAGATGGCGCGCCGGACTTCGCCCAGCTTCATCCGGTGGACGGATTTCACCCCATACGTGGCGGTCGTCCATTCCGGATCTATGGATAACACAATAGGTTCAATAGTGATACCGGCAGCCTGAGACTGCTTCTGCAAGGCGTTTAGAATAGACTGCAGTACCGCCTCGTCCCCGCTGTTACGGAAACCGTAGTAGCCGGAAATGATTATTTTCTGAGCAGTGGCGACCATCGTTTCCAACACCCTTCCGCAATCTGCCATACTAAGGCGGCGATAAGACCAATAATGAGGCCAAGTCCCAAGCCAAGCCCCCCGCGGATGGCTGAGATTAATGCCGGAGTATGAATATGGGCGAAAGTATCCACCATCGATAGCTGGCCAATCACCGCGACGATCATGATAAAGGCAGCATTCCGGTACTTATAGGCCATAAAGGCTCCCAGAATAAACAGCGGGTGGGCAAGCAGGAATTCCTTATTCCGAGGCCGCACGCCAACTGTATTCTCCAGGAAGGTACGGAATGACATTTCAAGCGAGCTTACACTGCCGCCGTTGCCGGTACGGCTTAAATAATACATTCCCATCACGCCGAGAACACCGGCTGCAATTACCCAGGCAAGAGTAATTGGGGTACGCAGTAGTTTACCTGTTTTGTTAAACGCAAACTCTCCGCGATATAAGAGTACATAAAACCCGGTCAGGGCAATAGGAGCCAGGTGCAGCAGGCTGACGCCGCGGAACTGATTGAGCACCAGACTGTAGGTAATATTGTTTAGCAGTGCGATGACAAAAGGTACGGCACTCAGTGAGATAAGAGCAGTCTTTATATAAAGCACAAGACTATGCGCCAATCGGCGCCCCGGGCTCATAACCACATAAGTTAGTGTACTCTTCCGCAGCGGCGGGCCTTGTTCATTGATTTTGCGGATGGCCAGCACCATTGCAACCGTCGGGGCACTGATCGCCACTGCAAGTGCCAGCGCTTGTTCAAAGAGCTCCGGCTTCAGCAGCATCAGCCCTGCGCTTCCAACCAGACCCAGTGCCCA
>CAKMKL010000187.1 GCA_927443375.1 uncultured Paenibacillus sp.
TAACAAAACTTAAGTAGTGCTTCCGATGCCAGTTTTGCCGAAGCCACTCAATGAAGCATACACTAACAAAACTTAAGTAGTGCTTCCGATGCCAGTTTTGCCGAGGCCACTCAATGAAGCATACGCTAACAAAACTTTTAGGAGGACTAATCATGACTTACTTAGCTAAAGTACGTGAACTGAATCCGCTCGTCCATAACATTACGAATATTGTGGTGGCCAATTTCTCGGCAAACGGCCTGCTGGCGCTGGGCGCCTCCCCGTTCATGGCCGATGCTCATGAGGAGGTAGCGGATGTAGCCGCTATGTCGGGGGCCGTGGTGCTGAATATCGGCACACTGAACGAGCAGTTAATCGCCTCGATGGTGCTGGCCGGACAATCTGCCAACAAACATAATGTACCGCTGGTGCTTGATCCGGTGGGAGCCGGAGCCACAGCTTACCGCAGCGAGGTCACGCAAAGACTGTTGAATGAGATGCAGATTACGGCACTGCGCGGAAATGTCGCAGAAGTAGCCAATATCGCCGGGGAGAGCTGGGCCAGCAAAGGCGTAGATGCCGGAGCAGGCGATGGAGACGTCATTGCTCTCGCCAATAAGGCAGCGCTCAAGCTCGGCTCTGTGGTTATCATTACTGGCAAAGAAGATGTCATTACTGACGGCAGCCGTACCTTCATTGTCAGCAACGGCCACCCGGTCTTAACCAAAGTTACAGGCACCGGCTGCCTGCTCAGCGCTGTCGTCGGGGCATTTCTCGCAGTCAGTGAAGGCAACCGGCTGGAAGCCGCCGCGGAAGCTATTTCCTTCTATGGCGTAGCCGCAGAAATTGCGGCAGAGCTGACCGCTCACAAAGGCCCGGGAGACTTTCAGATCGAATTCCTGAACCAGCTGGCTATGGTCACACCACAAATCTATAGCGGGAAATCACGGATCCGGCTGCTTAACCAATAATCGTCTATGAAATAAAAGGAGACTCCATAATGACTAGTGTATTTAAGGCTCTTACTATCGCCGGATCGGACAGCGGCGGCGGTGCGGGCATCCAGGCTGATCTCAAAACCTTTCAGGAGCTGGGCGTATACGGCATGTCGGCACTTACAGCTGTGACTGCGCAGAATACGCTTGGCGTTCAGGCAGTCTATCCGCTTGAACCCGAGGCCGTTGCCACCCAGCTGGATTCCATCGGAACCGACCTTCAGCCGGACGCGGTCAAGACCGGCATGCTGTTCAGCAGCGAAATCATCCGGATCGTGGCCGGAAAGATCAGGCAGTTTGGCTGGAGTTCACTGGTGGTTGATCCTGTGATGGTGGCCAAAGGCGGCTCCCCGCTGCTGCAGCAGGAAGCTGTGAGAGCGCTGATTACAGAGCTGCTGCCGCTTGCCCTTGTCGTGACCCCCAATATTCCGGAAGCGGAAATATTAACAGGAATGACCATTTCGGGACTCCCGGACCGTGAAAGAGCCTCACAGCGTCTTCATGCCATGGGCCCGCAGTATGTGGTGCTCAAAGGCGGCCACGATGACGGAACTTCCGGAGTGCTTGATCTGCTCTATGACGGCCAGGAGTTCATATACATGGACAGTCCGCGGATTGCAACCCGCCATACCCATGGAACAGGCTGCACCTATTCAGCAGCCATAGCCGCCGGACTTGCTAAAGGGAATACGGTTGCGGAGGCCATTGCTACGGCGAAGTCCTTCATCCAGGCTGCGATTGAGGACAGCCTGGGGATCGGAGCCGGACACGGTCCGACCAACCATTTTGCCTATGGGAACAGACAAAGGGGGATGTTGCCATGAAGCAGATCGGCGCCGAGGCGATGCGGGGGATGCTGAAGCTGTATTTTATCATGGGCAGCGTAAACTGCCGCCTGTCCCCTGAAGAGACACTGGCTCAAGCAATTGCCGGAGGAATTACAATATTTCAGTTTCGTGAAAAGGGCCCTGGCGCGCTGCGCGGTAACGCGGCTTTCGACCTGGGCAGGCAACTCCATGGCATTTGCAGTGAACACGGCATTCCCTTCATCGTGAACGATGATGTAGAGCTGGCTATAGCGCTTGATGCCGACGGGGTTCATGTCGGCCAGGAGGATGAACCAGCTGGTTCGATTCGTCAAAGACTCGGAGCGCACAAAATCGTCGGTGTATCGGCTCACAGTCTGGCTGAGGCGAAGCAGGCGATTGCGGACGGAGCGGACTATCTGGGAATCGGTCCGGTCTATCCCACCTCCTCCAAAGACGATGCACGGGCTGTACAGGGGACTCAGGTCATTGAGCAATTGCGGCGCAGCGGCCTTACCATCCCGCTGGTCGGGATTGGCGGCATCACAGCGGGTAATGTTCCCCCGGTCATCCAGGCTGGTGCTGACGGGGTCTCAGTGATCTCTGCAATTGCCGCGGCCGGGGACATCCGCGCAGCTGCACAGCAATTGCTGGATGCCACCTTATTATAAGCGGTAATATTTCTGTAACACAGTACGGGTGCCCCTTCCTTCAGGAGATGGCACCCGTTCTTGTTTAATTAATTCTGCCCATCATAAGCGTACTATAGTATGTACCGTCAGCCAAAAGCTTGTCTTTTTTAAGGACACCTTCGGTTTCGAAACCAAATTTGCGGTACAGCGAGATCGCCGGCCCGTTCGTCTCCAGAACCGTTAGAGATATTTTTACAACTCCGTTCGCATCCGCCCAGGAAGTAGCTTGCTGCAGCAGATTGTATCCGATCCCATACCCCCAGAACTCCTGCAGGATGCAGATGCCAAATTCAACTTTGTGGGCATTTCGGGATAAGGAATTTCCTTGACATCTGGCAAATCCGATTAGCCTCCCCTGCACCTCGGCAACCAAAAACAAATTTCGGCTAGCCTCTGTATCTGCCCGGATCATCCCGGTAAAACCCTCTACATCAATGAATTCCTCACCCTGAAGCCGCTCTAAATTCTCCGTCTCTCCGTCGATCTGCCATCTTAACCCGGATAACTCCGCAGCATCCTGCTCGGCCGCTGACCTGATGTGATAACGTATCCCGTTTCTTTGAAATTCCTGACTGTCTATGTACATCGTTCGGTCCCTCCATTGTATCGGTTGTTAAATTATAGCATTTACTTTCCCTTCGTACAGGAGTAAAATCAGTTTACATTGTTAACGGTTTACAAGCATAACTATATCCAGAAGGGCAGGGTTATCGATGATTGATCCGGAACACACGACCGAAGTTTATCATTCTTATTTCAAAATAGCCCGCCAGCTTAAACGGCTTGCCCATCAGAGTGCAGCCGACCTCGGGCTGACCGTACATCAGATCGGCGTCCTGAACTCCATTCATGAGAATCCGGGACAGACACAAAAAGAGGTGACGGAGCGGCTTGTTTTTGCCAAAAGCAGAGTCAGCCTCCATATCGATTCACTTGCCGAAAAGGGCTTAGTATCCCGGTTAATCTCAGAGCAGGACCGCAGAGAAACGAAGCTGTTCATTACCTCTGAGGGAGAAGTGCTGTGCAGGCGGTATAACGAAGAAGCTTTTTCCTACAAAATGCTGAGTACAGCCCTGGAGCAGTTTCCGGAGGAAGACATCCAGTCCCTGCTGCGTATGAACAAACAGCTGCTCGCCCATTTGATGCTGGTTCAGGACCAATAATGTTAAATCCAAATAAAGCAGGTGATGTGTAATGTCTAGGGGGTTTGGTCCCGGCGGGGGTTTCGGCGGTGGCCCGGGGCACGGAAAATTAAAATTTGATGATGACGAAAGGAAACCGAATATTTCCAAGTCGCTGCTGCTCCGTATATCTAAATATTTTGCACCCTACTGGAAGCAGACGCTGGTGGTAATGCTTGTACTGATTGTCTCAGCGGTTCTCGGGCTGCTGCCGCCTATCCTGATTCAGCAGATTATCGACGTGGCGCTGCCGGACAAAAATCTGCGGCTGCTCGTATTCCTGGTGCTCGCTTCGCTAGGAACTACTGTGATTTCCGGCCTGCTCGGTGTATTGCAGAATTATCTGAACTCCTTTATCTCCCAAAATATCGTCCATGATATGAAAAACCAGATGTACCGCCATCTCCAGCGGATGCCGCTGCAGTTCTTCTCGGGTGTCAAGCAGGGGGAAGTCATCACGAGAATGACAAGCGACATCTCCGGGGTCCAAGGCGTTTTCAACAGCACGATTGTCAATTTTGCCAGCAACCTGTTTATCCTCGGATCGACGGCTGCGGCCTTGTTCATCATGAATTGGAAGCTGGCACTGCTGGGTATACTGGTTGTCCCCCTGTTCATTATCCCTACCCGCAAAATGGGCAACGTGCGCTGGAAGCTCGCCAAGCAGACACAGGAGAAAGTATCGGAACAGAATCAGGTTATTCAGGAAACGCTCAGTATCAGCGGGTATCTGCTAATGAAGCTGTTCACCAAGGAAAATGCGGAATACAAAAGCTTCGCTGCCATCAATGCGGAGGCTACCTCCCTGCAAATCCGGGAATCGATGGCCGGCCGCTGGTTCATGATGGTTCTCTCCACCTTTACGAGTATCGGGCCTATGCTGATCTACCTGTATGGCGGATTTCTTTTTATCCAGGGAGAGCTTTCCGTCGGTACCATCATCACTTTCGTCGCACTGCTCGGCAGACTGTACGGACCTGTGATGCAGATGACCAATCTGTATGTGGATATTAAGCGTTCGGTGGCCTTGTTTGAACGGATCTTTGATTATTTTGATATGGAGCCGCTCATCGTCGATGAACCACAGGCACAACCGTTCAGCGCCGCCGGGAAAAGCATTGCATTCGAGAATGTGGGTTTCTCCTACCAGCCGGATAAACCTGCTCTGCAGGATATCTGCTTCACTGCGGCTGCGGGAACGCTGACGGCACTCGTCGGACCCAGCGGAGCCGGGAAAACAACGATTACGAACCTGATTCCGCGTCTGTACGAGGTCACTTCGGGGAAGATAACGATAGGTGAAAGAAATATCCGTGACTTTACACTGGAGTCGCTGCGTTCCCAGATCGGACTGGTTACTCAGGATACCTACCTGTTCAACGGCACGATCAGGGAGAATCTGCTCTATGCCTGCCCTGAGGCCGGCGAAGCGGAGATCATCGAAGCCTGCCGCTCCGCATATATTCATGATTTTATTATGGGGCTGCCGGAAGGGTATGATACGGTGGTCGGAAACCGCGGCATCAAGCTGTCCGGAGGGGAAAAGCAGCGGATCTCGATCGCCCGTGTGCTGCTGAAGAATCCGCCCGTTATTATTATGGATGAAGCCACATCCTCACTCGACACCGTCTCAGAATTTTACATTCAGCAAGCCATGCATGTCCTGTTAAGGAACAAGACGAGCATCGTGATCGCACACCGGCTCTCCACCATCATGGCAGCAGATCAAATCCTGGTCGTTAAGGATGGGGCCATAGCCGAGGAAGGAACTCATGAAGAACTGCTGGAGCAGAACGGCGTTTATAAGGATTTGTATGACAAGCAGTTTGAGTCAAAAATTTTCGCTTAGGTTATTGTCGGTTCAGTGTAGCCAGAAGCTCATCCAGCTCATCCCGGGTTAGATGACGCCACTCTCCGCGTGCCAGTCCATCCAGCGTGATATTCATGATCCGGGTCCGTTCCAGGCGCAGGACTCTTTGGCCCAGCTCTTTACACATTCTGCGGATTTGCAGGTTAAGTCCCTGGGTCAGAATGATCCCGAATTCCTGATCGTCAACCGGGTAAGTGACACAGGTTTTCGTAACTGTTCCGAGAATGGGTACGCCGGCGGACATCGCCTGCAGGAATTCGGGAGTGACCCGCTTGTCGACAGTTACGCGGTATTCCTTCTCATGATGGTTCTCGGAACGCATGATTTTGTTTACGATATCCCCATCATTCGTCATTAGGATCAGGCCTTCCGAATGTTTATCCAGCCGGCCTACAGCAAAGATCCTTGAAGGATAATTCACATAATCAATGATGTTGCCTTCCACTTCGCGCGCTGCTGTACAAGTAATCCCTACGGGCTTGTTCAGTGCCAGATAGACGAATTCCTCCTGGCTTAAACTGACGGGCAGGCCGTCAACAGCCACCAGATCACCTGCCTCTACCTCGGCGCCCTTTTCGCAGACTGTACCATTTATCGTAATGCGGCCGGCTTGGATCAGCCTGCCGGTCTCTCTACGCGGATAGATTCCTGTCATGCTCATATACTTATCAATCTTCATCGTTTCTTTCCTTCCGGCTGCAAAATACAAAAGCACCTGATTTCAACGTACAAATCAGATGCTGCATGTACCCCATCTATAGGCACAAGGCCAGATTATTTACTGCCGCCCGTTTTTGCTCCGCTGCCGCTTTTGGCAGCACCCTTTGCTCCTTGGCTGCCGGCGGGTCCGCCTTTTGGCTTCACCGGCTTCGCCGTTTTATTCCAGCGGGTCCAGCCCTTGCTGCCTGTCCCTCTGCCTGTGCCGCCGCCTTTACTTTTTGCCACAATATCACTCCGTCAGTATTCAGTTTTCGTTAGACTTAATCTATCTTACCATTACTATGGGCAGAATGTCAGGTAAATACACAAACAGCCTCCGGAACAGATCCGGAAGGCTGCAGGGTCAACTCTATTATTTTGGCTGGATATAACCTTCCGCTTTCAGCAGTTCTGCAATCAGCACGGCTCCGCCGGCAGCACCGCGTACCGTGTTGTGGGAGAGACTGACGAATTTGTAATCATACAGTGTATCCTCGCGCAGTCTGCCTGCCGAAACCCCCATTCCGTTCTCGATGTCGCGGTCTAGTTTGGTCTGCGGGCGGTTCTCTTCCTCAAAATAGGTGATGAATTGTTTCGGTGCGCTTGGAAGCCCCAGCTCCTGAGGACGTCCCTTAAAGCTGTTCCAGCGTTCCAGAATTTCTTCCTTGGACGGTTTTTGTTCAAAGGTGGCAAATACCGCAGCCAAATGGCCGTCAGCGACCGGCACACGGATACACTGGCTGGTGATCACCGGCTGCTCGCTTTTAACGATACCTGCATCGGTCACTTCGCCCCAGATCCGCAGCGGCTCCTGCTCACTCTTCTCTTCTTCGCCGCCAATGTACGGAATGACGTTGTCAAGCATCTCCGGCCAATCACCAAAGGTTTTGCCGGCCCCGGAAATCGCCTGGTAAGTCGTTACTACGACCTTGGAAGGCTTGAATTCATTCAGTGCATTTAGTGCAGGCATGTAGCTCTGAATCGAGCAGTTTGGCTTCACGGCGATAAATCCGGTTTCTGTACCCAGGCGTTTGCGCTGCTGGGCAATCACCTCGAGATGCTCCGGATTGATCTCAGGAATAACCATTGGAACATCTGGAGTCCAGCGGTGTGCCGAGTTGTTGGAAATGACCGGTGTTCCGGTCTTCGCGTAAGCTTCTTCCAATGCCTTGATCTCTTCTTTCTTCATATCAACAGCGCAGAAGATCAGATCCACATCCGCAGCCACTTCTTCTACATTGGCAGCATCCTGAACCATAATCCCTTTAACTGCATCAGGCATAGGTGTGGACAGCTTCCATCTGTCCCTCACCGATTCTTCATACGTTTTGCCTGCCGAATTCCGGCTTGCGGCAATTGCGGTCACTTGAAACCAGGGATGATTCTCAAGGAGTGCAATAAAACGTTGACCCACCATACCCGTACCGCCAACAATACCCGCTCTCAACTTACTTGACATAAGAAATTCATTTCCTTTCAAGCCGCTCCTATGGATAGGTGCTTTTTAATAACCGATTATAAATGATATACGCAGCTTACACAATATGTGAATGAAAAGTAAGTCTTTCCTTTTGTATAATCTCACGTCTTTCGCAAGCACAAATCCTATGCGGTTCCAAGCCGTTTCGCCAGTTCTCCAAGATCCTGCCCTTTCAGCGCACCTTCTACAAGCGCCGGAAGCAGAGCCGGAGTACAGGCAAAACAAGGTGTTCCATCCCGTGACAGCTGCCTCGCCAGATGCTCATCATAGGAAGGTTTCCCTGAATCCGACAATGCCAGCAGCGTCATTGTGCGCACACCGGACTCCCGGAGCTCACGCATCCGCCGCACCAGTCCGGCCTGGTTCCCGTTCTCATACAGGTCTGAAACGATAATGAACAGCGTCTTCTTCGGCTCTTCAATAAACTGCTCACAGTATTTCACTGATTTATGGATGTCTGTTCCGCCGCCCAGCTGAATGCAAAACAGCATATCGACCGGATCATTGGCGCATTGCTCAGTCAGATCCACAACTTCAGTATCGAACACGACCACACGGGTATTCAAGGCCGGGATGCTGGCAAAGATCGACCCGATGACCGATGCCCAAATGACGGAATCGGCCATAGATCCGCTTTGGTCGATATCCACAATAACCGTCCACTCCTTGCTGCGGCGTGCACGGTCAAAAAAATAAAAATGCTCGGGGATGATGATCCTCCGCTCCTGGTCATAATGCTTCAGATTCCGCTGAATCGTCAGCTTCCAGTCCAGCCCGCTGAGCGATGGCAGCGGCGAGTGCTGGCGCTTGTTCAGCGCTCCGGTGACTGCGCGCCGGATGTCCGTCTCCAGCAGCTTGACCAGATCGTCTACCAGCGCCTGAACAAGCATTCTTGCGGTATCTTTGGTCTTTTCGGGAATCTTGCCCTTCAGCGAGAGCAGCGTTCCAACAAGCTGAATATCCGGCTTAACTGCAGCCAGCAGCTCCGGCTCGAACAGCAGCTGCTTCCAGCCCCGGCGCTCCATGGCATCGCTCTGAATGATCGACACCACATCTTCCGGGAAGAAGCTGCGCACATCCCCCAGCCATTTGGACAGGTAAAGTGCACCGTGCCCGGTGCTAGAGCCCTTGCCCTTTGCGCTGCCGGCGGCCGTTCCCGAGGTGCCGCCCGTTATTGTCTCGTCATAAATAGCGGCAAGCGCCGCATCCATTACCTTCTCCTCATCCGTCAGCGTCAGCTGTCCGCCTTCACCGTAACCGGACAGTGCCGCATCCGCTTCCTGGCCGA
>CAKMKL010000188.1 GCA_927443375.1 uncultured Paenibacillus sp.
GGCGTCTGGCTGTTCATGGGCGCAATTGAGAACCCGCTGCTTGCGGAGTAGTAACGGGAACACAATAATATTTTCGCCTTATATAATTTCTAAACAGTCAAAAGTTCTTGTCGAAAAATCATACTCGAAAAGCACTGAAACGTAGATAACAGGAATGATTCCCTCTAGTCAGAAGGAGATCCAAGATTGTATGGGATTAGCGGAGAAACTTCCCTCTACATTCGGCCTGTCGTCCCGTTTAAGTCCATTTAAGCAAAATTACAGGGAGGAATTACCGGTAATCTCAATTATGGATGACTTTTGCAAGAAATAACGGGACTTTTTCCTCGTATTGGTTCAGGAGTTGCACTTTGTGCTGGTGGTGCATGAAGGCCGCTGCTCCATCTTGGTGAGTGCGGATTTGAGCCTGGCAACCCCGGACATCTGCTGCTTGTACGGTTAAGCTTCATGATTGAGTGTGTGTATCGGGAAATGAAGCGAGTCTATGCTGAAGATGAAGCGATTTTTGAGAAAAGAAGAGGTACATCCGCTAGAAGCCGAAACGAACGAACACGATCAGCAGCACATCCAGGAAAAGGATTCAGGCCATCGAGGGATTCGTGATGTGCCAGTGCATGGCGATGGGAATCCTACAACTCGTCGCTATGCAGTTTTCAGGCTGAACCTCGGGGCGTGTTTTTTCGCTAACTGCGAACACTCTCCCATGCCGTGGTCTCAGAGGCCAGCGTTGCCGCTTATTTACGCAAGTCTATTTTTCACCTGTCTGCTCAAAATCCTCACTTGTCTATAACAAAATAGTTAAATCCAGGCAGGAAATCGCTAATATGGAGCGCGATCGCTGGTTTCTTAGAGGTGTAGAACTTTTGACTGTTTAGATAGGACAATAAGTCAAGCAATCTGTACCTTAATTAGATATAATAAATTCCGATATGTATATTCAATTAGTTTGTATGTATCAAAGACTGGCGCAGCACATGTGAAAAAGATGAAATTCGTTGGAGGCTACAGACGGACGCCCGCTGCTCTAGATGGTATAACCGGACATCGAAGCCTTTCTCTAGGAAATTAAGCGGCATGGTATCACCATTCAGGATTTAAAACACCTGGCTCTTGCCATAGGTGCTTGATCAGTTGAGGCAAAGATATTTAACCTTGCTTCATTGTCCTTCAAAGGCTTTTACACCCACGTTCGAACCGCTGTTAGATTTATATAATGTGACGCTAATTGATCCGAGATTCCACATTGCGCTGCTGTCTGATTTGGTTTCTTTGAAACCAAACAAAAGGGCGTTTCCCTTGATTTCTACAGTTCCATTTCCACTGTTTCCCCAACCATCATCCTTGTAGGAAAAACTCCCCTTGCCATTCTTAATTTCTATTTTGATCTCAATATCAGCTATCCGATTGGATGGAGATGCGCTAATAGAGAAAATATGTCCAGTTAACACATTATTTTTGAAGCTTTTCAGTTCAAAATAAATTGCACCATCAAGTAACAGTTGTTCTTCTGACTTATTAATATCCTTCTTTTCCACCCAAAGCCCTTTACTTAGACTTACTGTAGTAGAAGCGACATTGATTACTGCATATGTGCTTTTACCGCCTGAGCTTATATATATGATTGCTTTTCCTGGATTGACAGCCATGACTAAACCACTCGCATTTACCGTTGCTACCTTAGTATTGGTCGAAGAGTATGTAATCTTTACATTTGTACCTTTGGGCGAGGTAACTACATCTGGCTTTAATTGAAATATCTGCTTTGGTTTTAATGCATTCGACGGACTTGCGACCGATATTGAGATCACTTTTGCCGCCTGATCCGCATAAACCACAGGATTTGGAATCGTAACCAAGGTTGTAGATGAAAATGTTAGAACAGATACCAGTAGAATGAGTTTAATTAGTTTCATTGTAAATCTCCTTTCAGAAAGTCTTCTTCCAGAATCTTATAGTCATTAATCAGGGGGGCTGTCATTTCATTAGTTCCGCCTTTATCAGGATGATGATTTGGAATGAGTTACCTAAGTCTTGCATTGAGTCATGGTGGCAAAGAACTAGATTTACCCAGCGGTGACTGAGGGATATATAGAGAAACAAACTGAGTTGCTACCGCGGTTATACTATGAAGGAAAAGGAGAGGTTATGTTAATGAGATATTTTCTGTCTATAAACAGAAAAAAAGCCTTATATAATAAGGCTTTCTGCGTATAGGACGGATGGGGTTCGAACCCATGACCCCTACCCTGTCAAGATAGTGCTCTCCCGCTGAGCTACCGTCCTGCAACGAAATTTATAATACCACAGGATGTCAGGTGAGTGCAATATTTTTTTCGTGGAAGGATGAATTGGGAATCTAAGGTGGATTTAGAGGGATGAAAATTATGGAAAACTATACAGAAACCATGTTATCTTATGTGGGAAGAATATAAGGCGGGAGTGTGTGTAAATGGCGACGATTTTTAATGAACATAACATTTCATTTAAACAAAAACAGTCTCCGGTACCAGAGTTTTCCTGGTATACCAGTGAGAAGCTGGCCAATGTGGTGGGCTCGAAGCATCTGATCTTTGATATCCGGTCACTGGATCCGGGGAAATACTCTTACCCTTATCATTTTCATAGAAATGCGGAAGAGATCTTTGTGATCATGGAAGGGAAGGCGCTGCTCAGAACGCCAAAAGGAATTGAGGAGCTGGGCACAGGCGATGTTGTATTTTTTGAGACAGGCCCGGAAGGAGCGCATCAGCTGTTCAATCATACAGAGGCTCCATGTAAGTACTTGGATCTGCGGACGAATAACGGATTAGATGTGGCGGAGTATCCTGATTCCGGAAAAATCAATATTTTGCCGTATGAAGAGCTATATCAGGCAGATGACAAGGTGGATTATTACAAAGGCGAAGACAAGACCCGGGAGAAGTGGGAGCAGTTATCCGTTGAGAAACGTTCTGAAACTTAATATTTTCCTTATCCCTAATTCGTGAAGAAGGGCGGAGGCAAAATGCTGCATAATGTAATGAAGTTTTTTGGTGCATGTGTTGTGGTAGTGGGATTCATCATCGGAGTATTTGTAGGCGCAAATGGTTCGATTACCCGCATGCTGATTATCTATGCTGCCGCTATTATCCTGGGGCTGTTATTTGTTGGCTTTGGTGAACTATTGCATTCCGTATACAGAATTGAAATGAAGATTGCAGGTGAGCGTCCCCAGGTGATTAATCCGTTGACCGGGAGTTCTTCCAGCGATTCTGACAAAGGGGATCACAGCCAGTGAAAGTAACGATGCATGAGACAGGTATAGATGAAGCTATACTAAAGTATGTGGTTATTGTTGCAAGACAGGGTGAGCAGTGGATCATGGCAAAGCATCGTGAACGGTCAACGTGGGAGTTTGCCGGCGGTCATATTGAGCCGAATGAATCCCCGGATGAAGCGGCGGCCAGAGAGCTGTATGAGGAGACTGGAGCGGAGGAATACACGTTACATCCTATCAGCATATACTCGGTTGTCAGTGAGGGAGTACCTGAGACCTTCGGCAAACTTTATTTGGCGGCAGTTCATAAGTTCGGTCAACTCCCGCTTTATGAAATGGGTGGCATTAAGAGCTTTGCGGAAATACCTGAAGAAGTAACATACCCGATGATTTACCCTGCCCTTTTGGCCAAGGTGAAGGATTTCATGAGGCAGGTTGAGCGGATCTGAATAGCGGATAGGTTACGCGAAAAAAATTTCATGTTTGATTTGGAGGTGCCGTCATGGCAATGCCCGTTCATATTGTAGCGGTCGGGGGAGAATCTGCTGGATGCGCTGGTAAGAGAAATCCGGGAAGAGAGCGGAATTGAGACGGAGGTTTCCCATTTAATCGGTGTCTATTCCAATACGGGAATGTACAAATGGCATGATGGCGTAACAGATGTGCCTACCAAAGTGATGCTGGATTATGTGTGCAGGCCAGTGGGTGGTGCATTAGCGGTTTCAGACGAGACACCGGAGAGCTGCTGGACCGCAAAAGAGAACGTCCTGAATATGATCACGAGCGCTGCGATCCGTACGCGTTACCAGGCTTATCTGGATTTTAAGGGTCAAGTAGCTTACATGGCCTATGAGACCAGACCTGAATTTACAGTGAGTGTTACGAGACATATTTAGATTTTATCCAATTGAGAATAAGCCCTGCAGCCAAAAAAGTTGCTAAGTGAAAGAGGTACGCATAGAACGTTAGGGCAATCAGCGCACTGCTGCCGGGCCATTTGATGCTGTGTGTACTGGTCATCCAGCTGCTGAAGAACGAACCCATAATCATAATAAAACTGTTCCACTGCTTGCGCTCCCAATTCGTTGTAAATGATCAGCGCCTTATCCCGCAAGTTCCAGGAATATCCTTTAAAATTGGCATCATTTCTATAAGTGCCTTCACCATAGATGTTGGAGTATTGTTGTGTCAGCTTATCAACGAGCAGCGTTCTGGCATTATCATCTTCTATATAGTAGATATATCCGGCTATGCTTAACCTGAAATTGTTCTTTTCCGGGAAAAAATAATAAACAAATGCATTGTCAGATTCCGGTGACGGGTAGCGATATTGCAAAATCTTCATCGTACCCTCGTCAAGGGCTTGAAACGGCAGATATTCACTTTCTTTTACCTCAGGAATGCCCATACCTAGATATGCTCTGCGAAAGAAAGGCTCTTGTTTCGGAGAAGAAGAGGCAGTCAGAATCAGGAGAGCGAATAATATTAGTGTTTTTCTCATAGGACTTCCTTTGAGTAAACTGAATGTTACCGAATAGGTAATTGAATTATCGTCAAATATCCGGCACATTCATAATAATCCCGCCCTCCAGCATATGGCAATCAGAAATAACCGGAGTCTCACTGGAATTCGGTTATTTATTTATCCAGCAGATCCGTTTCTTGCACTGTATGCTTCATTTTGATCCGCCTAAAGAGTTTCTGCCGAGGAAGGTTAGTTTAATAATCTCCCCAATCGTCAAAGCTGGGAACAGCAGAAGATGATAGGAGGAAGCAACAAATGCATAAATTCAAGTTACCGTTAACGGTTCTCTGTCTGGCTCTGCTCCTGGGGTTAACTGGTTGTAAGGCGGCCTATCAGCCTCCTGAAGCTGTGGAAATACACCAGATGACGGACATGGGCGGCAAGCAGAATAGTCTATACGGCCCGTTGTCACCCGTAATGCAGGATGTTTATGACCGTTCCATCTCCTCTGAGGTTTATTCCGCAGAATAAGCCCTGCTGCCCCCGCCGTGGCAGGAGGAAATGCACTTTCCTATACAGATAATCAAAAATTCTGTATAATAGGTCAACTATTGCTTTGACATAGAGAGGGGACAAAGGGAGAACATGGCGGCTGAAATTGTACATGTGACTACAGATGAACTGCTTCAGATGGGGCTGGATATCCGCAAAAAGGTATTTGTTGAAGAGCAGAAGGTACCGGCGGAAGAAGAAATTGATGAATATGATGTGATCAGTGATCAGGCACATCATATGCTGATTATCGATAACGGCCTGCCGGTAGCCACCGGACGCCTGATTTATTATAGAACGGGAACTGCCAAGATGCAGCGGATCGCTGTGCATAAGGAGTATCGGAGCAAGGGTTATGGGCGTGTTCTGCTGATGGCAATGGAGGAGCGGGCGCGGGAGCTGGGTCTTGAGTTCTCCGTGCTGGATGCACAGTGCCACGCAGAGGATTTTTACAGCAAGCAGGGATATGAGGTTATCTCTACGGAGCCTTTTTATGATGCCGGTATTTTACATGTAAGAATGCAGAAAAAGCTGTAACAGGCACAGGTACATATTTTTTCAGGGCTAAGGGCAGAATAGGGTAAGCCGTATGGCTAATCCAAGCCTGAAGGGATGAATCCCAAGTGATGAACAATGAACGCGAGCGGTTTATAGCAGCCCAAAGAAATGGTGACGGTGACCTGATGAAATTTCAGACTTCCTCAGGACGAGTGCTCGATTACCAGCAGGCACTTCAGGAGGTTCAGGCCGGCAGTATAGCGGGAGTGAACGTGTTCAAAGGAAGAGACGGAGAGATGTACATCCGCGGTGATGCAGACGGTGATCCAAGCAATAATCTGGATCAGCTGCCGCAGTTTTAAGTACGGCTGGACAAAACGCTATTAAGGCGTACTTGTCCGGCCTTTTTTTTCGGTTATTTCCGAAAAGGTTAGTGGATCTTACAGCGCATAGATTACATGCTGTTCCAGAAAGGTCATCTCAGCAGTTTTCCCCTCGAACTCCGGCTTATGATCCCCGTAATGCATCAGGCGGATCACCTTACGGACGTCTTCAGGCAGAGATAATAATTCACTAAGCGTTGTATGAACATCGCCGGGACCTTTGAGCTGGCAATCGTGGAAGATTTGACGGATGCCTTGCTTACGGACCAGCTTCAGGAGCAGCTCAGGCTGAAAGGTCATATCGGCACTATAAAAGATATCTCCGCCCAGCAGCAGGGAGTAGCTGTCTTTACCACGGATATGGGGTGTGCGGAGCAGCTCCAGCGTAATTTCGGTGGAGAGCTTATAAGGAGAGCCAGGTTTCAGCAGCCTGACCTCAAACGCGTCTTCTAGAGAACGTGGATTATGAGCTGTCGCGGGGCTGTTCTTTTGAAAACTTTTCCAAAGCGGTTCAGCTAATGTATCGGCTACCAGCAAGATCATCTTTCTGCCGAATTTAGTCTTCATAATCCTGTGAAGCTCAGGAAGACCGCCGGCATGATCATCATGGATATGGGTGATCAGGACGGCGTTTACATCCGCGAAGGATCTGCCCAGCTTCTCCATTGCCAGCGGAGCTGTCGTTCCACAGTCAATCAGAAGTGTGTAATTGCTGCTCAGAAGCAGCCCGTTATTGTTATAGTGATTTTTGGCAAAAGCATCACCTGTACCAAGCATTTGCAGATTTAAGGTCATCGTATTGTTCCTCCAATATTCATTGCTGAGGCATTAATTTAAATATAGTATCATTTTAAGCTGTCTATTGAAATTTTTGCCTTGATCCTGCGCAACTTGTGGCAACATTGGTAGTATATATTAACAGCATGAATTATTTGGAGGGTCTCTATTATGAGATGGAAAAAAATTGCTCTGTGCGTGGTTGTTTTCTCTTTAATGGGAGGATCATTATTGTTCGCGGACGCTGTAAATCAAAAGCTTAGGGTATGGAGCAATGGAAAGGAAATGGCCGACGGGGGCTATTTGATTGACGGAAAAGCCTATATCCCCGCTAGAGAAGCCGGAGGTGTCGTCAGCTGGGACGGTTCGGGCAAAGTGACGATCCTTAAGCCGAATGTGCAAATCGTGTTGTTTAATGGCGATAAGGTTTTTGGCAATGTAAATGTGGGCAAGCTCAAAATCAAGGTGTTGACCCAAGTGGACAGTTTGACCGACGATATTGCTGCAGTGAAGGTGGCCATTACTGATCCTTCGGGCAATGTGAAGGATATTCAGTCGCAGGAGCTTGGCGGTTCGAAGAAGGAGGATTTCTGGTTCCCGACTTCGGAGTTCACGTATGATTTCAAGGATGCCGGCAAATACCGGGTGGGCTTTTATATCAAGGCGTCCAAGGGCTCTGAGTACGTACTTGTGTCGGAGAAGGTAATCACTGCGCTGGATTAAGGTTTTTGGTCGCCCTCAAATTGACCTGAACTTATCATACGTGTTACGATACCAAATGTAGGATAATTCAATTTAAAGTGAGGTATTTCAATGAGCGATCACAAACATGAGCATGGCCATGAACATGGTGAAGCATGCGGTTGCGGACATGATCACGACCATGAGCACGAGGAGTTTGTGCTGACCTTGACGAACGAGCAGGGCGAAGATGTAGAAATGGTGCTGGTGGAAACGTTCGACGTAGGCGAGAAATTGTACGCACTGCTGCTGGAACGTGAAAACCCTGAAGCGGACGGCATCATTCTGCGTATGGAAGAAGAAGATGAAGAAATGGTGCTTTACAACATTGAAGATGAAGCTGAATGGAAAGCTGTTGAAGAAGCTTACAATGAGCTGCTTGCCCAGCAAGAATAGATTTCAGTGTAGCTGAGAGGCTGCGGACCGGACAGGCAGCGGCGCTCTAATGCACAAAACCCGATACTGATCCAGTATCGGGTTTTTGTATGGGGACATTTAATTGGGAGAAGCAGCCGATCAGGAGATCGGCTCGGCTTCTACAATCACTTTGACGAAGTTGATGCTGCGGTCTTCAGGCCCTTTGACCGGCAGGCCGATTTCTACATGGTCGATGATATAGTCGATGTTATCCTGGGTAATAACTTCACCTGGGAGCAGAATAGGAATCCCCGGCGGATAGACGTAGATAAATTCCGCTATGATGTAGCCTGCAGACTCGCGGAACGGAACCACCTGAGTGTCTGCGTAGAAGGCGTCCCGGGGGATTAAGGCAAGCTGCGGAATTTCAGGCACTTGTACCTTAAGCTCATAAATTTCACCTTTGCTGTAGTGGATCGCTGAGAGCACCCGCATTGCAGAAATCAATTTATCTACGGATTCCTGGGTATCACCAGGGGTAATCAGGCAAAGAATGTTATACATGTCGCTCAGTTCAACTTCAATGTTGTACTTCTGGCGGAGCCAGTTCTCAGTCTCGTAACCGGTAATGCCAAGATGACGCACATGAATGTTGAGTTTCGTCGGATCCAGATTAAAGGTGGCTTCTGTACCGAGAATTTCTTTTCCAAAACTGTACAAGCCGTCAATGTTGTTAATCGCCTCACGTGCGTAATTGGACAAAGCAATCGTCCGTGAAGCCATTTCGTGGCCATTCAGTGCCAGATTGCGTCTGGAGGTATCCAGGGACGCCAAAAGAATATATGAAGTGGACGTTGTTGTGAGCATGCTGATGATCGTCTGTACCCGCTGCGGGTTGACCAGGCCGGTCTTTGCATTCAGATTCAAAACCGAGCTTTGCGTCATGGAGCCGCCCAGCTTGTGCACACTGGTTGCTGCCATATCCGCTCCGGCCTGCATGGCCGATATCGGCAGATCCTCATGAAAATGAATCAATACTCCATGTGCCTCATCCACCAGTACGGGAACCCCGTAGCTGTGGGCAAGATCCACAATCGAACGCAGGTCGGCGACAACGCCAAAATACGTCGGATTGATTACTAGAACTCCTTTGGCGTCCGGATGACGCCTTAATGCCCGTTCCAGCGAGCTGGTGGTAATGCCGTGGTCTATCCCAAGATTCTCATCCTGTACAGGTGAGACAAAAACAGGCTTGGCTCCGGAGAAAATTATCGCCGACATCACTGATTTGTGAATGTTGCGGGGGACAATTATTTTGTCTCCTTCCGAGCAGACAGAGAGGATCATAGTCATGATGGCATTGCTCGTGCCTTGTACGCTAAAATACGTATAGTCGGCGCCAAAGGCCTGCGCAGCCAGCTTCTGAGCTTCTAGTATCACGCCGGTAGGCTGATGAAGGTCATCTAGCGGTGCGATGTTGATCAAATCTATGGATAGCGCGTTATCGCCGATAAACTCACGGAATTCGGCATCGGTTCCTAGCCCCTTCTTATGCCCGGGAATATGAAATTGAACAGGGTTTCCGGCGGCATGCTTTTTTAGAGCGGTGAAGAGGGGAGTTTCGTGTTGATTCATTTAATGCTGTCACAACCTTTCGTCAAGATTTATTTTTTTACGACAAGCATCAGTATAACAAATCAATCACCATAATACTAGGATGTGATGTAATGTCTGGCAAAGTAGCACAACGTATGCATATCAATCTGGCTTCGCCGTTCATCATGGAGATGTGGGTAATTATCTTTCTGGTGGAATTTGTAAAAGGCTCTCTGCTGGTCGCTTTGCTGCCGGTTTATATGGAGAACATTCTGGGTCTGTCCGTTACCGTCGTCGGTTTCGCTTTCGCTCTTCAGTATTTAGGTGATAATCTCTTCCGCAGCCCGTTCGGCTGGGTGATGGAGCGTATCGGCTACCGCTGGACAATGACCGGGGCGCTGGCTCTGATTCTGGTGGCCGTCGGTATGATTATATATGCCAAGGATGCCGCAACGTTGTCTGCAGCCTGTCTAATTCTAGGAATCGGTACGTCGCCCCTCTGGCCATGCACCATGACCGGTATCACCGAACTGGCAGGCTCCACAGAAAGCGGCAGCAGCGGGGCAGCGATGGGCGCGGTGGAGATGGCTTCGCTCGCCGGAACGGGCATCGGACCAATTGTTGTTAATTTCATGATGGATCATGGAGGACAGAGCTACCGGTTCGTATTCCTTGTACTCATGGTCTGTGCCGCAGCAGTGGCTGCGATTGCCCTGCTGCTGCCTTCAAGAATTGGCGGGCAAGCGACTCATGTGGTGCGTGATATGCATGGTGAGGCTCCGGCAGCAGGAAGCAGACCGCTGCAGCCTCTTCAGAGTCTGAAGCGTACGATGCATCAGGTAAGAACCTCGCTGAAGGTCAGCCGGCTGCTCTTCCCGGCATTGTTCCTCCAGGCGTTTGCCATCGGGCTTATGACCCCAGTGGTGACCTTGTTCACACGCGCTGAGCTTCATGTGACCCCGAATCAGTTCAGTCTGCTCTTGATTGCAGGTGGAGGTATTACGGTACTTGCCCTTATTCCAGCAGGGAAGCTGGTAGACCGGATCGGAACAACGCTCTTTTTGAATATCGGCTTCCTGCTGGCGGCCTGCTCGCTGGCATTCTTCTCCCAGGTGCGCTGGCTGCCGCTGGCCTTCGTGGCTGTAGCGCTTGTCGGGATTAGCTACGCGCTTATTCTGCCCGCCTGGAATGCTTTTTTAGCCAAGCAGGTGCCAAAAGGTGAGCGGGGCACCGTATGGGGCTTATTCCTGACCCTGCAGGGCTCCGGGATGGTAGCCGGGCCGGTGCTGTCTGGCAAACTGTGGGATTCGGTCAGCCATAGTGCACCATTTTTGGCGAGTGCAGCGGTGATGGTATTGCTGTTCGGCCTTCATCTGCTGATCGTTCACCGGACCAAACACAAGCATATCCAAGCTGAATAAAACCGGTCAGCGACATTCACAAGCCGCAAGCCAGGGGGACTCCTTTGTTCCTCTGCTTGCGGCTTTATTTTTATCGTTAAGAGCTGAATTATGTGGACCCATGTTAAATAGGCGGTCAGCGTTTGGAAATGACAGGAAACGGGTAAAAATAGTCAATAAACCAAGTTACCGCTACATAAAATGAAGTATAAAATAAGTGTAAGACGAATGCATAGCTATTGACAGGTAAAGTGGAGGTCCGGCAGTCAGTTTTACTCTATGTATACAGATCAGCTGCATTGTATTAACAAAGCTGTTAGGGGGGAGTGCCGTGAACAAAAATGATGAAGTGGAGTATTGTAACCTGGAGCTGCGCTTTGACAGACAGCATATTCAGGAGCTGATCAAGGATTTGATCAAAGAAGGCTATTCCCTTTACTGGAGTGAGAATGAGAGTGTTTTTTTGATTTCGGTGCGCACCGGACGCAAGCTGGTAAAGCTTCGCTTCCAGCAGATCAAGGATGGATATAAGCTGGTAGGCGATTATATGATCCGTGATGCGCGCCTGTCCGAGTGGATGGAGAAGCTGATTGGCGATATGAGAGGACACGCGGTAGTCAAACGGTTCCGTGACCGCCAGATCATTATTGAGAATATTTTATTCGGTGAAGTGATCCGGCTGGTGGAGATTTCCGGCTATCAGCAGCGTGTGCTGTACCAGAAGGGACCGCTGCTATCAGATCAGGAGCTGACGAAGCTATTCTACTCCGGCGAGGGGGAGGAGCGGATCCAGCAGCGCAGAGTGGAAGTGGATGAGGAGCTGGACCGCCTGGGCGAAGCGCTGCGAAACGAGGATCCTGCGCTAGCAGAGGCTAGCAGGGTGAAACTGGCTAAACTGGCCCGTGAATTAAACATGCTTGAATGGTAAGGACAGTAGCCGATAATGATACCAGGGTATCCCGCAGGCCGGGATGCCCTGAGTTTTTTTGACTGATGGTCGGGGGTTCACTTCTGGCGGCAAAAACGTTAAAATAGTCATTGTGAGCAATTTCCTGATGGAAAAGGATTTTGTCAATGAAATTGATCTCTCATTCGCAGACGCAACTTTGCTGTATCTGACAAAGGGTGGTATTCTTAATACTGCGAGAAATGGATTTCACAAAAATACAGGGTGCAAAGGGTGGAGGACCAGATGGCAAAACAACAAATCGGCGTGATTGGCTTGGCGGTAATGGGTAAAAACTTGGCTCTGAACATCGAGAGCAAAGGCTTTACCGTATCGGTATTTAACCGTTCCCCGGAGAAGACACATGATCTGATTGCCGAGGCAGAAGGCAAAAACTTGGTAGGTACTTTTTCTGTTGAAGAGTTTGTAGAATCACTTGAAGTACCGCGCAAAATTCTGATTATGGTGCAAGCGGGTAAAGCTACTGACGCTACAATCGAGCAGCTGCTGCCGCATCTTGATCAAGGCGATATCATTATCGATGGCGGTAATGCTTATTTCCCTGATACCGTACGCCGCAGCAAAGAGCTTGAAGAAAAAGGCTTCCGCTTCATCGGCACCGGTGTATCCGGCGGTGAAGAAGGCGCGCTTAAAGGACCTTCGATTATGCCTGGCGGTCAGGAAAGTGCCTATAAGCTGGTAGAACCGATTCTTACGGCAATTTCGGCCAAAGTGGACGGAGAGCCTTGCTGTACATATATTGGACCTGACGGTGCCGGACACTATGTAAAAATGGTGCATAACGGTATCGAGTACGGCGACATGCAGCTGATCTGTGAAGCTTACCAATTATTGAAGGATGTGCTTGGCCTGGATGCCAAGGAACTGCACAGCATCTTCAAAGAGTGGAACAGCGGGGAGCTGGACAGCTACCTGATCGAGATCACTACCGATATCTTCGCACAGTATGATGAAGAAACCGGTAAACCGATGGTAGACGTCATTCTGGATGCAGCAGGCCAAAAAGGAACAGGAAAATGGACAAGCCAAAGCTCACTCGACCTTGGTGTGCCTTTGTCCATGATCACCGAATCGGTATTCTCCCGCTTCCTGTCTGCTATGAAGGATGAGCGTGTAGAAGCCAGCAAAGTGCTGAGCGGCCCGGCTGTAGAGCCTTTCCAGGGCGACAAGGCAGAATTCATCGAGAACGTGCGCAAAGCACTTTTTGCCAGCAAAATCGTATCCTACGCTCAAGGCTTCGCTCAGCTGCGCGTAGCATCTGACGAATACAACTGGGATCTGAAATACGGCAGTCTGGCTAAAATCTGGCGCGGTGGCTGCATTATCCGCTCCCGTTTCCTCCAGAACATCACCGACGCTTACGAAACCAATCCGGAGCTGAAGAACCTGCTGCTTGATCCTTTCTTCAAAGACATAATGAGCTCCTACCAGTCCGCATGGCGTAAAGTGGTTGCCTCAGCGGTAACCCAAGGGGTACCTGTACCGGGCTTCTCCAGTGCACTTGCGTACTACGACAGCTACCGTACGGAACGCCTGCCTGCGAACCTGCTTCAGGCACAGCGCGACTACTTCGGCGCCCACACCTTCAAACGTGTGGACAAAGAAGGCGTCTTCCACCACAACTGGCTGTCTGAATAGTAGTAAAGGATAGAACGCTAATTGCGGCCCGAACAGCTCCCCTTTCGCGGGAGGACGTTCGGGCCTTTTTTATTTGTGCAAACTTTTGACCCTGTGTTATGATATGACAAATGTCGCGGTTGGAGGGTAGTCATGACAGGGGATAGGGAGCAAGAGAGTGAAAACAAGGTGAACCGGAACAGGAATATTATCCTGGTCGGGATGATGGCTACAGGCAAGTCAACGGTTGGCGCTATGCTGGCGGAGGAACTTGGCTACGAGCTGGTTGATTTGGATCATATTATTATTGAGAGTGAAGGCCGGAGTATCGCAGAGATTTTTGCGAGTGAGGGTGAGGCGTATTTCCGGAAACTGGAATCGGCCGCCTTGCTGCGGATGCTTGAGGGAGAGGGGCGGATAATCTCCACAGGCGGAGGAGCGGTACTTGTTCCTGGTAACGCCGAAATTATGCTGGCCCATGGTCTTGTAGTGGCTCTTACAGCTACTGAGGAGGCAATTCTTGCAAGGGTTAGCGGGGATCAGAACCGTCCGTTGCTCGCCGGCAACGCGCAGGAAAGGGTCCGCACCATCATGGAGCAACGCCGTGAGGCTTACCGTTTCGCGCATTGCACGGTCGATACATCGGAGCGGAGTGCGGCAGAAGTGTCGCAGCATATTTTAATGCATTACCGCGGTTGAGCTTTTAAGTATGCTTGCGGACAGCTTAATCTTCTGCAGTTTCGTTCCATTCAATCATCCCGCCGCTGAGGTTGGCGGGCGTGAAACCGAACTGCTGCAGATATTCACAGACTCGCTGGCTGCGCGCGCCGGAGCGGCAGATGAAGACCACTTCAGCATCGGCCGGAAGCTCTGCGGTACGCTGCGGGATCTGGCCCATGGGAATGTGAATCGCGCCCGGAATCATCCCGGTAGCTACTTCATCATCTTCGCGGACATCAATCAGACACAGGTCCTCACCTGCCGTAAGACGCTGCCGCAGCACTTCGGGTGTAATTTGTGGAATATCGTTCATGGTAAAGACCTCTTTTCTTTATGGAGAATGATTTTATGATAACACAGCATTAGATTGCCATGTCAAACTCAGCACTGCATATATACACTACATTTATTAAGGAGCGTTTGGATTATGGACGTTATTGTTAGGCCTACACCTACCCTGCAAGGAGAATTTGGAGCACTGTCTTCCAAAAACTACACTACACGCTACCTGCTGGTAGCCGCTCTGTCTGAAGGCGTGAGCACCATTTATCATCCTGCGCAACTTCAGCGCAGAATTCACTGCGGCGGAACACATTGACGATATCGACCGGCTCGGGTATCTCAGCCAGTGTATGGTAGCATTTCTCGCCCAGGATGTCGCCGTCCACTGTAGGATTAACCGGAATGATCCGGTAACCCCGGCTCTGCATGGCATATGCGACCATGTATGAGGTACGGTCCGATTTGTCGGAAAGGCCTACGACAGCAATATTGCCTGCAGAGGCTAGAATATCGCCAATCTGCTCACGGCTCGGGTTCTCAAAACTCATAGTGATTTGCCCCCTCTTCAGTTGTCCCCGCCTTAGGCCGGGATTCCCTGTGAATATTACGAAACACATTAACTCTAGACTTGGGTTCAGCTCAAAGCAAGCCACTTACAATAGTACGAGTGTCCACGATCCAAGCGAATCTTCAGCCATCAGCCGCTAAGGTGATCAAGTCACATTAGACTCCACGCTCTATTCCTATTTTACCCATTCCACATCGGCACCAAGCTCGCGCAAGTGGTCAAAATATTGCGGGTACGATTTTGCGACATGGTGAGCGTCCTTGATCAGCAGCGGCTGACGGGCCCGAAGGCCGACCACCGTCAAGGCCATAATCACCCGGTGATCGTAATGAGCGTTAATGGTCACGCCGCCTTCTACACCTTCCGGCAACCCATGGACGATGATCTCGTCGCGGCGTTCCTCGACTTTGGCTCCGGCCCGGGTCAGCTCGGCCAGGTAATCTGTTATGCGGTCGCATTCCTTATACCGCAGATTTTCCACATTGAAGAAGCGCGAGGTGCCTTCGGCAAAGACTGCCGCCGCTACCATCGCCAGTACAGCGTCAGTGGCTGCATCACCATCGAATTCCACAGCTTTCAGGATGCCGTTACCTTGAACATGTACTGTACCGTTCTCATGGGTAAGCGGTACTTCCATCATACGCAGCACGTCGACAATTGCCCGCTCTCCCTGCTTGCTGTGTTCAGCCAGCCGGTGGATCTTCACATCCGACTTCGTGACTGCCGCTGCCGCAAGTACAGCCGCTGATCCCGGATAATCGCCTTGTACCGTGTAGGATTTGGCTGCATAAGCCTGGCGGCCCGGCACTTTAAAGGACATGTAATCATCCGCCGCATGCACAACAATGCCTGCCTGCTCAAGCACCTCTAGCGTCTGGCCGACAACGACCTTCGATTTCAGATCGTCCAGAACAATGATCTCGCTGTCTTCCTCAAGCAGCGGCGTCAGGAACAGCAGCGCACTGAGATACTGTGAGCTGACTGCTCCGGAGACGGTAATCCGCCCGCCGGCCGGCTTGCCGCCGCGAATTGTAATCGGAAGCCTTCCATTATTATGCTCCACTTCAACACCCATCTGCCCCAGCGCCTTAATCAGATCGTCATGTGGGCGTTTACCCAGTGAATCCGGGTATGTATTCACAAAGGTCACCTCAGGGCTCATCGCAGCAACTGCCATCAGAAAACGCAGTACTGCTCCGGCATTGCCGACATTTAATTCCTTTACGTCGCGTGGATTCCGGCCGAAGCCCTGAATCACGATTTTCTCGTCGTCTTCACTCAGCACAGCTCCCAGATCGGCGATACATCTGCGGATTGCATCACTGTCTTCACTGTGCGCAGGATGATAAATGGTGCTCACGCCTTCAGACAGAGCGGCTACCAGCAGGTAGCGTGTAGTGTAGTTTTTGGAAGACAGTGCTCCAAATTCTCCTTGCAGGGTAGGTGTAGGCCT
>CAKMKL010000189.1 GCA_927443375.1 uncultured Paenibacillus sp.
TTGACGTAAAAAAACTGGTAAGGTTGCGGTGCAGTTTACAATTGACCTTGATGGAGAGACGCTGGGTACGGACGTGCCCCCGTACATTACCGTTTCTAATGTAACCATGGTGCCGGTTGGTGTAGTCAGCAGAGGACTCGGTGCGGCGGTCGAATGGAATCAGAGCAGTAAGACAGTGACAATCAGCAAAGAGGATACCGTGCTCAAGCTGACCAGCGGCAAGAAGATGGCTCTGGTTAATGAGGCTTCTGTCAGCCTGGATACCTCCGTACAAATCAAGCAGGGCCGGGTGATGGTGCCGCTGCGGTTTGTGAGCGAACAGCTGGGGCTGCAGGTGGTGTGGAATCAGGCGGCCAAACATATCGCATTGTATTCGAATGCAGAGATCACTTCTCCAGCGGCGCCTACGGTGCCAGCGGTACCTGCGGTGCCTGCACCGACAGTACCTGCGCCAACAGTGCCTTCTGTTCCGTCCATCCCGGGTGTGAAGTCGGGGAAAGAGATGAAGGGGGCGTGGGTCTCCACTGTATTCAATCTGGACTGGCCGCAGGCGGCCTCGGCGAATAATGCCGCGAAGCAGAAGCAGGAATTCGATACGCTGCTGGACAAGCTAAAGGCGACCGGCTTCAATGCTGTTTTTGTTCAGGTGCGCCCGTCAGGTGACAGCCTCTATGCCTCGCAGTTCGTTCCCTGGTCCAAGGTGCTGACAGGTACGCAGGGAAAGAGCCCTGGTTATGATCCGCTGGAATACATGGTCAGCTCTGCGCATCAGCGGGGCATGCAGATTCATGCCTGGTTCAACCCGTTCAGGGCAACTACGGACACCGGTGCAGCAACACTTGCCGGGCTGGCCGCGAATCATGTGACTAAGCTTCATCCGGAATGGATCGTCCAGGCAGACAGTAAGCTGTACATAAATCCCGGCATTCCGGAAGCGCGCCAGCACATTATAGATACCGTGATGGAGGTTGTGCGCGGTTACGATATCGATGGTATACATTTAGATGACTATTTCTACCCTTCCGGCGTTGCCTTTGCTGATGAGGATGCATTCAAAGCGTATAATTCGAAAGCCATCGTGAGCAAGGCGGATTGGCGGCGGGACAATATTAACGATTTTATCCGCCAGCTGGGCCAGGAGATTCACACCGCAAAGCCTGCGCTCTCCTATGGAGTCAGTCCGTTCGGCGTCTGGCGCAATAAGAAAGCTGACAGTTCGGGATCGGATACCACTGCGGGCGTTTCCGCTTATGACAACATGTATGCAGATACCCGCACCTGGATTCAGAACGGCTGGATTGACTATATTGCTCCGCAAATATACTGGAGTCTATCCTTCACGGCTGCCCGTTATGACAAACTGGTGGACTGGTGGGTGAATGAAGTTAAGGGAACAGGTGTTAAGCTCTACATCGGCCAGGCAACCTATAAGGTAGGCGATACCAAACAGAGTGCAGAGTGGCAGAGCGGCGAGCAGATCATCAACCAGCTGAAATATAATGAGAATTATGATGAAGTTGCCGGTAGCATCATGTTCCGGGCTAACGATATAGTCCGTGATCCGTATGGGCTATCAAGCTTATTGTCCTTTTATTTTAAATCCTAAGCGGAACTTCCTTGCCCCAATTTAAAGAAGTCATTAAAGCTCCCCCGTGCTCATAGATAAGCATTAGATCTATGGAACGGGGGATTGCCGTGTATGGAGATTAACGCAGTTTTTGAAGGCGGAGGTGTAAAAGGCGTAGCGCTTGCCGGAGCAGTTGAGGCTACAGAACGGGCGGGGGGCATCTTCAAAAAAGTGGCCGGTACTTCCTCCGGTTCCATCATCGCGTCTCTCCTGGCCGCAGGCTATGACGGGGAGAATATGAGCCGTATTATCAGGCAAACATCTTTCACCACTTTTTTAAAGCGGGGAATGCTGTACAATACTGCTATTGTTGGCCCTGCACTGCGTGTAATGATTAAGAAAGGGCTGTATTCGGGAGAGGCGCTGGAGGCGTGGATCCGCAGCATATTACGGGATAAAGGCATTGTTACTTTCAGTGATCTGCCGCGCGGTAAACTGTCCATCATTGCGTCGGATATCACGAATGGTCGAATTATTGTACTGCCCGACGATCTGGAGGACTACGGGATATCCCCGGGCGGATTTGAGGTCGCCAAAGCGGTACGGATGAGCTGCAGTATTCCGTATTTCTTCGATCCGGTGATGCTGCGTTTAAACGGGCAGGCGGCGAAGGGCAAAACCTTTATGGAACAGTTTATTTATGTAGTGGACGGCGGCCTGCTGAGTAATTTTCCGCTATGGCTGTTCGATGAGAAGGAGGGCTTTAAAAGCCCGGAGCGCAGGACACCAACCGTCGGTTACCAGCTGATCGGGAAGACAAAGCCGCAGGCACACCGGATCACCGGTCCGTTCAGCATGCTGCAGGCAATGGTGGGTACGATGCTGTCTGCGCATGACGAGCGTTATATTGACACGGAGAAGTTCGTGCGTACCGTTAAAATCCCGACCCTCGGCGTATCCACGACGCAATTTCATATTACGCCAGAGCAGAGTGATGAGCTGTATGCAGCAGGATTGAAGGCGGGGGAATTGTTCTTCAAAAATTGGCGGCCGTAATAAGCACTAACTACATTCTTAACCTTAGGCTACAGGCTGTAAATCTCAATAAAAAAGCATCCCGTATGATTGCTGGCGCAACATCGGGATGCTCTGGTAACTGTAAATTAACTTAGGAAACAGCGGTTAGTGATATTTGGGAAGATGTTCATCATTCTTTCCCTTGCTGCCTTCAATAACTTGAAACGGATAAGTTTTGCGTTTGCCGGGAGCGGCTTGAGTCTTGCGGACTCCTGCAACTTTGGCCATGGTTTTCTGGGACGGCTTTACTTTGGGACTCGATCTGCCTGGACCATTCGGCTTCTTCTGCATTAACCGGTAAGCATAGATCAGAAGGGCGCACAGCAGCAGAGTTGGAAGCATCGTCCAAAACAGCCAGCCCAGGCCATAGTCCATAATCCCCGTAACTAATCCAAGTACAGCAAGCGAAACTGCAATCCAAAAAATCAAAGCATGCCTGATCATAGGCCACTCATCCTTTCGCAGGATCCAATATGCCGCCTGACACACTTTCCTCCGCATATCCTCTTGCTTCAATCGCGGCGTCAAGCTCCCGCATCCGGTTGAACGAAGCGATCGATACTTCCACCATATCGTCTTTAGGTTCCTTCGTTGTAAGCAGTTGGAGCCACAGTCCCGGATACCCCAAATATTTCAGGCCCGGAATATCCCGTACGGCGTTAGTTCCTTTGAGAACCTCAAATGAAACACCGATGACCACCGGCAGGAGAATAATCCGCTGAAGAATACGCTCCGTAAGGTTGCTCCAAGGGACAACCGAGTAGATTACCACGCCGAGAATGATGGTTAGCATCATAAAGCTGCTGCCGCAGCGGTAATGCAGACGGCTATACTTCTGTACGTTCTCTACAGTTAATTCTTCGCCGGCTTCAAAGGCGCTGATCACCTTATGCTCGGCTCCGTGATACTGGAACAGACGTTTAATCACAGGGGTCTGTGAAATGGCTGTCAGATAGACTAACAGCAGAATCAGTTTAATGCCGCCTTCTACGAGGTTGTGCAGAATATAGTTATCAAATGCATCTTTGAAAAGGAAATTCTCCACGAAGACAGGCACCAGCGTGAAAATGAGCTTACCGAACAGAAATGACAATATCCCCATAACGGCGACGCCAAAAATCATGCCAAGGCTCCAGCCTTCTTCCTTCTTCTTAGTCTTTTCCTTCTGCTTTGCCAGCTCTTCCGGCTCTGTCTCATCCTCGGCATAGGATTCAGCCGAATAATTGAGGTGCTTGGAGCCTTTGGCGCTGGAATCTATAATACTGACAATGCCGCGAAGCAGAGGAATCCTGCGCAGTTTGATGACCCAGCTCTTATCGCTTTTCGGCACCTCCAAAAATGTGATTTCCTGATTCTTCCGCCGTACGGCTGTTACGTTGATATGCTTGCCGCCGAACATGACGCCTTCGATAACGGCTTGGCCGCCGTAACTGGGAGTTTCCTGGGACAACCAATTCACCTTCCCGCATATTAATATGATTTATATAATCCATTGTAACTAATTTATGCTTACATTGCTAGTTGGATTGCCTTTTCCTGAGCATACTAGCTTAAAGAGATCTGAGAAGCGCACCGCACACCAATTACCTGAAAGTGAGGCTAAATAATGAATAAAGCAGGCCAGAGAGAATCACAACATACGAACCAATGGTTTTTTGCGATTGAACTGGGGATATTTGCCGGATTGATCTGGGGGGGCATCCGCTGGCTGATGTATACACTGCATTTCACTAAGGTGATCCCGGGCTTTTTGGCGGAGCCCTTTTTTAAGCATGAGTTCTTAATCAAACCTGCCGGGCATCTGCTCGGATATTTGTTTTATATTGCGTTTTCTGTCATTGCATCACTGTTCTATGTACTGATCTTCCGCAAGCTGAAGGGGCCTTGGCCGGGCATGATTTACGGCGTGCTCTGGTGGGCGGGAATCTTCATAGCCGGCTCATGGATGTTCCTGCTGCAGCCCATGTTCAAGCTGCCCTGGAATTCTGTCGTCAGTGAGTTTTGCATCTCTTTACTTTGGGGATTATTCATCGGCTACACAGCAGCAATTGAATATACCGATGAACGAAAACGCGAACAGCGGACAAAGCTCGCCTGAACGCCCGAAAAAACTTCTCAAGGGCATGACCCTATGTTAAAATACAATGTGGCTATTTCGAGAGGAGAATGAGAATGGGCAACAAGCGCGTCTCCAAGCTGCGTAAGGTTTTGCAGGAACAAGGATTGGATGCGATGTTAATTACCAGCGGCATTAACCGCCGTTATTTGAGCGGATTCACCGGCTCCTCCGGTTACGTGCTGGTCACTGGTGATGAGAGTTATCTGTTGACTGACTTCCGGTACCGGACACAGGCGGCAGAACAGGTAGCAGGGTTAAAGGTTGTTGAGCATGGTCCGAAATTCATTGACACTGTGCGTGAACTGCTTCCGCAGGGCGGCTCAGTCCGAGTCGGCTTTGAACAGGATGACGTTACCTTCAGCGCGTATACGGCTTATGCTGCTGCGTTGCAGCCTGCAGTGCTGATTCCGGTATCCAAGGCTGTAGAGAATCTGCGCATGTTCAAGGACGAGGACGAGCTGGCTGTGATGCAGCGGGCGGCGGATCTGGCGGATGCGACCTTCAGTCATATTCTGAATGTGATCAAGCCCGGCATGACCGAGCGTGATGTTGATCTGGAAATGGAATTCTACATGCGCACCCACGGCGCAACCTCTTCATCGTTTGATACGATCGTCGCCTCAGGCGAACGTTCCGCCATGCCGCATGGTGTAGCCAGCAGCAAGGTGATTCAGAACAACGAATTCGTTACTTTCGATTTCGGGGCGCTGCTTGACGGCTACTGCTCGGATGTAACCCGCACTATTGCACTGGGGACTCCCGATCCGAAGCTGAAGGAAATCTACGATGTTGTGCTTGAAGCCCAGCTGCACACGCTGGCGAATATCAAGCCGGGCATGACCGGACGGGAAGCCGACGCTTTGGCGCGCGACATCATTACCCGTTACGGCTACAGAGAATACTTCGGTCACAGCACCGGACACGGTCTGGGCATGGAGGTTCATGAATGGCCGCGTTTGTCCAAGCTTGCCGATGAGATTCTGGAGCCGGGGATGGTCGTTACTGTGGAACCGGGAATCTATCTGTCAGGTCTAGGCGGCGTGCGGATTGAAGACGATATCGTAATTACGGAGAGCGGCATAACGCTGCTGACGCATTCGTCGAAGGACTATCTGGTACTGTAATTCTGCTTCATCATGTTAATTAATCCAGGAGGGATTTTTAGTGATTTCAGTTAATGATTTTAAAACAGGTTTGACCGTAGAAGTAGACGGAGATATTTTTACCGTTCTTGATTTCCAGCACGTAAAGCCGGGTAAAGGCGCGGCATTTGTCCGCTCCAAGCTCAAGAACCTGCGTAACGGCAATACTGTTGAGCGCACGTTCCGTGCCGGTGAAACTATCGGCCGCGCAATTATCGAAAACCGTGGCGTGCAGTACCTGTATGCCAGCGGTGCAGAGCATGTATTCATGGACAATGAAACCTATGACCAGTTTGAGCTGAGTGCTAAGCAGCTGGAATGGGAGCTTAACTTCCTGAGAGAGAATATGACGGTTAACATCGTCAGCTACCAGGGCGAAATCCTCGGAATCAACCTGCCTACAAGTGTTGAGCTGAAGGTTACTGAAACAGAACCGGGCGTTAAGGGCAACACTGCTCAAGGCGCAACTAAAGCAGCTACGCTGGAAACCGGCCATACTGTACAGGTTCCGCTGTTCATTAATGAAGGAGATGTCCTCCTGATCGATACCCGCGAAGGTAAATACATCTCCCGCGCATAGGACTTGTCCGGCATTAGCCGCAGTCCGCTTTCAAGAAGGCCTCCCCGCATAGCGGCGGAGGTTTTTTTTGTGAAACCATTAACGCTTGATGTGAATTTCGTATTATACTGGGTTAAAGCGTTAAACCAAATATAAGCTTCATAGAGCGAAATAGGGAGTGAATGGGACTTTGTCACTTTATGTCATGAAATTCGGAGGCAGCTCCGTCGGCGACATTGAACGTATGAAACGGGTCGCTAAGCGTATCGCAGACAAGCAGGATGAAGGTCACCGCTGCGTTGTGGTGGTATCCGCTATGGGGGATACTACGGATGATTTGATCGATCAGGCCAAACAGCTGAATGAGCAGCCGCCTGCGCGCGAAATGGATATGCTGATGACGACCGGAGAACAAATTTCAGTTGCACTCCTGTCCATCGCGCTGCATGGGATTGGCAGAAACGCCGTCTCTTATACAGGCTGGCAGGCAGGCTTCCGTACTGATGAGACCCATGGACGGGCCCGGATCAGCGAAATTGTGCCCCGGCGTGTTCTGGAGTCCCTGGAACGTGAACAGATCGTCATTGTAGCCGGTTTCCAGGGGATGACGCTGGACGGCGAGATTACAACACTGGGCCGCGGAGGTTCGGATACGACAGCTGTTGCACTGGCTGCCGCGATCAAAGCAGATGTCTGCGAGATCTATACGGATGTCGACGGAATCTATTCAACGGACCCGCGTATTGTGAAGACAGCGCGTAAGCTGAAGGAGATTTCTTATGACGAGATGCTGGAGCTGGCCAACCTGGGCGCAGCGGTACTCCATCCCCGTGCCGTTGAATATGCCAAAAGATATCAAGTAAAGCTGGTCGTCAGATCAAGCTTTAACCATAATGAAGGTACTGTTGTGAAGGAGGAAGCAAGCATGGAACAAGGAGTTGTAGTTAGTGGTATTGCGTACGACAAGAATGTGGCGCGGATCAGTATTCTGGGAGTTCCGGATGTTCCGGGCGTACTGGCCCAGGTATTCGGCAAGCTGGCTGCCGAAGGCGTTGACGTAGATATTATCGTGCAGAGCGGTGTCCAGAACGGGGAAGCGGACTTCTCCTTTACACTCGCGCTGAGCGAGCTTGAGCGGGCCAAGGGAATTATCGAAGGGCTGCACAGCGAATTGCCTTACCGCGAAGTGACCTCAGAGGACAATCTGGTTAAAGTTTCAATCGTCGGTGCAGGCATGGTCAGCCACCCGGGGGTTGCTGCACAGATGTTCGAAGTGATTTCGGGCGAAGGGGTCAGCATCAAGATGGTCAGTACCTCTGAAATCAAGGTGTCCTGTGTCATTGAATCAGGTAACCTGCCTACGATCATCCAGGCGCTTCACACCGCCTACAATCTGGATACAGAAGAGCAGGCCTTCGTTGGTGGTCCTAAGGACCGCCGATAGACCGCTGCCACACAAACAAAGGGATGTTTCTTCAGCCGGAGGGCTGGAGGGACATCCTTTTTTGCTTAACGGAGTGAGAGAAACATATACGCTTAAAAAGGGTACACAGGCGTCTGACAATTTGTGTTTGAGCCGCAGCAAGGCAATTGGGCGGTCTGCAGGTATAGTGATCAGTTCTAGCAGAAAAAGAGCCTGTAATCTACCGGTTACGGGAAATTACAAGCTCTTTTTCTATTTGAATTATTGTATGGACAATAGCTGCCGGAAGTCCAAACATTCTCTGGAGTCACGGCTAATCCCTAAACTGAAAAATTCAAGGTAAATCTATATTGCTAACCCAGCCGTCTGAATCTGCCTACGATCTCCACCGTCTCCAGCACGTTGACAAAGGATTTGGGATCTGTCTCCAAAATCGTCTTGCGCAGCTCAGCCAGCTCATAGCGTGTCGTTACCGTCATCAGCATCGTGTTGCCCTCATGGCTGTATCCGCCCTCCGCATTGACAACGGTGACGCCGTGCGGAAGCAGGGTCAGGCGGTTCAGCATTTTTTCCCGTTCCTTCGTTACAATGAAGCAGGTCAGTTTAATATGGCGGATATGAATCATATCCACAACCCTGCTTTTGACGAAGATACAGAGCATCGCATACAGGGCGGAGTCCCAGCTCTTGAAGAAGCCGAGGCTCAGAATAACCAGGCCATCCATTACAAACAGCACAGTCCCCATTGGAATATCGCGTTTGCGGGTAATAATTGAACCTAAAATATCAAATCCTCCGGAAGATCCTCCCGCACGAAGCGAAAATCCTACCCCGCCGGCAATGATCACCCCGCCAAAAATACTGGCCAGAATCGGATCCTTGGTCAGCTTTATCACCGGAATAACAGTGAGAAACCACGTAGTGGAGACGACTGACAGCATGCTCAGACAAATATATTTTTTACCTACGGCCACAAAGCCCCAGATCAGAATTGGAAGATTAATTGCAAAATAATACAGTGAGATATACTTCGGATTTGTCAGATAGCCGATGATGGAAGCCGTCCCCGCCACCCCGCCGCTTAGCAGCTGATGCGGAATAAGGAACAGCCGGAGCCCGCTCGCCACCAGAAAGGCTGAAAAAATAATGATAGCCACATCTTTTACCTGCCTGGCCACAGTGCTTGATACGAGCGGTACTACGAGATTACGAACTTGCATGATAAAAAATCCCCTCTTTTAAGTTGTCTTTAATCAGATGCAGGAAAGCCGTGAAGCTGAAAATATAAGGATGTCTTAGTCTAACCAACCGCATGCACTTCTATTTTCCATTTGGCCTGAATGCTATATAACAAAATTATTTTATCACACTGATGATATTTTTTTATGAATACTTTCACTATGATTTCCTTCACATTCCGCTTCCCGTGTCCCGCCGATTTTCGGTTGTCTAAAGTGGGATGCTTCCGCATATTCATGGAATACAGCTTGTTTTACAACAGCAAAGAATAGTTCTAGCAATAGATTAGGAAAAAAGGAGTGGAGCGGATTGGACAAGTATGTTAGCTGGATGGCGGTGCTTCGGCTGCTTTCCGGCAGTGTGGAAATAACGGCTGCCCTAATCATGCTGAAGCTGAATCAGGTAGATAAGGCACTGGCGGTCAATTCCGGGCTGGCCCTTGTTGGACCGACCATACTGATTCTGACGACGGCTGTCGGCCTTTCAGGGATGGCTCAGGAGCTGTCATGGGGCAAGCTGGGCTGGATTGGCTGCGGGGTAGCTTTTCTCTTAATCGGTATTTTGAAAAAATGATAGATGATAGTCATAAAGCACAGGTACAAGCATAAATATGGAATAAAGCTATAAAAGTAGAGGACAACTTGGGGGTACTCTGTATGGCAAATGACTGGATTTTATTATTTCCTGAAAAAGTAAGGGTGCTGCTGAACGGACTCCCGGTCCCGCTGCTCGCGAAAGTAGAAGAAATCAGGGTGCGTGAAGGGCGTCCGCTGGAGATCAACTATTCCGGCCACTATCATTTCCTTACCGGGAGCGGCAGCCTGACCCAAAACCCTGGCGAAGCGTACAAGCCAAGCCGTGAGGACACGCACCGGCTGCTCGACCTGATCAGCAATCATTCACTGTATACGATGGAAGAAGAGCTGCGCAAGGGCTTCATCACCATTCCGGGAGGGCACCGGATCGGCCTTTCAGGCCGGACAGTGCTCAGCGGCGGCGGTGTAGAGCATCTGCGGGATATCACCGGATTCAATGTCCGGATCGCCCGCGAGATTCCGGGCATCGCCGACAGCGTACTGCCGTACTTGCTGGAGCGTGGACGGCAGCGGATCATGCATACGCTGATCCTCTCGCCGCCGCAGCACGGCAAGACCACGCTGCTTCGTGACCTCGCCAGGCAGATCTCGGCGGGGAGCCGGGAAGGCCGTGAGGGCAGCCGGGCGGGCCTGAAGGTCGGCATCGTCGATGAACGCTCGGAGATCGCCGGCAGCCGCCGCGGCATCCCTGCCTTTGACGTCGGGCCGCGCACGGACATCCTCGACGGCTGTCCCAAAGCGGAAGGCATGATGATGATGATCCGCTCCCTCTCGCCGGATGTGCTGATTGCCGATGAGATCGGGCGGCTGGAAGATGCCGAAGCTGTCACCGAAGCGCTGCACGCCGGTATCTCGGTGGTAGCCTCAGCCCATGGCAAGGAAGTGGCCGAGCTGGCCCGCCGTCCCGGCCTTGGCGGACTAATGGAGCACCGGATGTTCGAGCGGTACGTCATTCTGCACCGCACAGAGGCGGGACTGACCTTCCGCATTCTGGACGGGCAGAAGCGGGCGCTGCTGCTGATCTCGCCGGAGGAGCGGCTGGGCGGTGAACGCCATGCTTAAGCTGTTCGGAGCGGTGCTGATCGTGCTGGCCGGCACACTGGCCGGGTTCAAACGGGCTGCCCAGTATGCAGACAGGCCAAGGAACATCAGAGCCCTCATCGCTGCCCTGCAGCGGCTGGAGACCGAAATCCTGTACGGGTACACCCCGCTGCCGGAGGCTCTGCACCGGATCGGGCAGCAGTTGAAAGAGCCGCTGCGGACCTTTTTTACCGCAGCGGCGGATGAGATGAGCCCGCCCCAGAACCGCAGTGCCGAGGAGGCCATTCAGCGGGCGATGGAGCTTCACTTCAAATCCGCCGCCCTGAAGGGGACGGAGAAGGAAATTATCCGGCAGCTGAGCTGCACCCTGGGCACAAGCGACAGATCGAATCAGAGCACGCATATTGCGCTGGCTCTGCAGCAATTGAAGCAGGAGGAGACAGTAGCCAGAGAAGATCAGGGCAAATATGAAAAAATGAGCAAAAGCCTGGGTCTGCTGCTTGGAGCATTGATCGTCATTTTGATCTTTTAGCGAGGTGCCAGGAATGAATATTGAAGTCAACGCGATCTTTCAAATCGCCGGCATCGGCATCATCATCGCCATGATTCACACGGTGCTTAAGCAGATGGGGAAAGAGGATATCGCCCACTGGGTGACCATTGTCGGATTTATCATCGTGCTGTTTATGGTGATCCGCATGCTGGATGGACTGCTTCAGGAAATTAAAACGATTTTTCTTTTTCAATAGGCAGGCGATATGGAAATTATTCAAGTAGTGGGAATAGGACTCTTGTCGACGGTGCTGATCCTTGTGCTGAAGGAACAAAAGCCGATGTTCGCCTTTCTGCTGACTACGGCGGCAGGCATACTGATTTTCCTGTTCCTGATCGGCAAGATCGGCACGATTCTGGGGACGCTGGAGCGGGTGGCGGAGTCCTCGGGAATGGAAATGATCTACATCAAAACCGTATTCAAAATTATCGGAATTTCCTATATCGCGGAGTTCGGGGCGCAGATTGTGCGTGATGCCGGGCAGGAATCGATCGCCTCCAAGATTGAGCTGGCCGGCAAGGTCCTGATCATGGTGCTGGCGGTGCCGATTATCAGCATTATTATCGAAACGGTAATGAAGCTCCTGCCCGCCTGAACCGTGCCGAGGCCCAGAATTAACCGGAGAAAGGCGGTGGTTAGCCCATGTGTGAGCGCAGTGTGTTCCGGCCTCCGAAATTTAAAATGCTGCTGCTGCTCCTGCCCTGCCTGCTGTTTCTCTGTTATGCGGATACCGCCTGGGCCTCCAGCGCCCCGCAAGCTTCAGGTGGTTCGTCCTCACCCGTTGACGGATGGGTCAAGGGCCAGGTGGAGAACCTGCCGATGGATGGGGTTGAATCGTACTGGGATCAGCTGATGAAGGAGTACGGGGGATTTTTTCCCGATGGTAAAACGCCGTCGCTGATGGATATGCTGCTTCCCGGTGAGGACGGGCTAAGCTTCAAAAGTGTCCTGTCCGGGCTCACCCGGTTCATGTGGCATGAAGTGCTGTATAACGGCAAGCTGCTGGTCACGATCGTGATGGTCAGCGTGCTGAGCATGATTCTGGAGACGCTGCAGAGCGCTTTTGAACGGAAATCCGTCAGTAAAATCGCCTATATGCTGTGTTATATGGTGGTGCTCGTCATCGCCGTCAACAGCTTCAATATCGCCATCGGGTATGCGAAGGATGCGATTGACCGGATGATCGACTTCATGATGGCCATGATCCCGCTGCTGTTCGCACTGCTGGCGTCCATGGGCAATATAGTGACTGTGTCGGTCACCCATCCGCTGATTGTATTCATGATTCATACCGTAGGCACGCTCATCCATACCATTGTGTTTCCGCTGCTGTTCTTCTCGGCGGTGCTGCACCTGGTGAGCGCCATGTCGGACAAATACAAGCTGACCCAGCTGGCGAATCTGCTGCGCAATATCGGTGCCGGACTGCTGGGCGTGCTGCTGACGGTTTTTCTCGGAGTGATCTCGGTCAGAGGCATCACAAGTTCGGTGACCGACGGTGTGACGATCCGGGCCGCCAAATACATTACAGGTAATTTCGTGCCGGTCATCGGCAAAATGTTCGCGGACGCCACGGACACCGTGATTTCAGCTTCACTGCTTGTGAAAAATGCAATCGGGCTCTCAGGCGTCATTATTATCCTGTTCCTTTGCGCATTTCCGGCAATCAAAATATTGGTTCTGGCTCTGATCTACAATGTAGCCGCCGCTGTCATGCAGCCGCTGGGTGATACACCGATCGTATCCTGCCTGCAGACCATCGGCAAAAGCATGATTTATGTATTCGCGGCGCTGGCCGCGGTCTCCCTGATGTTCTTCCTGGCTGTCACAATCATGCTGACTGCAGGCAATGTCACTGTGATGATGAGGTGAAGATGCCGGATGCTCACAATCTAAGAGAATGCTTTCGAAGTGAGTTTTGTACGAAGCAGTTCGAAGAAGGAATCTCAACAAAACTTTCAGGAGGTACTCAATGACCTGGTTAGGCGGGTGGCTGCGGGAGCTCATTCTGGTGGTTCTGATGGCTGCCTTTGTAGAGATGCTGCTTCCAAGCAAGTCGATGGAGCGTTACGCCAGGCTGGTGCTCAGCCTGCTGGTCCTGCTGACGATGCTTAGCCCGATCGTCTCTCTGCTGAAAGGAGATGCCGCGAAAGAGCTGAGCCTCGCCATGGTGCAGCAGGAGCAGGATGGCGGGCTGCTGTCCGGTGCGGGAAAAGGGGCAGGTTCGCTGGAGAAAATTTTGGCGGACGGACGGAGGCTGGCAGCCGGTGCCAGGGATCAGAGTCTCCAGCTGGCCGCAGAGGAAGTCGCCGGACAGATGCGGGAGCAGATTGCAGGCAGTACTGGGGTGAAGGGAGCCACTGTTACAGTGAAGCTGGGCATGGGCAAATCCTCCGCCGGTCTGGGCGGTGAGGAGGTTCCCGTAATTTCTTTGGTAACAGTTTCCCTGCCGGCAGCGGCCGGAGCGTCACAGGAAGGCAGCACAGGAGGAGATACAGATACCGCAGCAGGAACAAAGCCGATTGAAATCGAGCCGGTAGCTCCTGTGCAGGTGGAGATTGGCGGAGAAAATGCGGATTCAGGCATTTCAGCCACCGAAGCATCTTCTTCACAGACAGACCTATCCGGTGCTGATAGTACTGCCGGGAAAGCGGCTAACAACGATACAGAGGCAATCATCAAGCTGCTGGAAGCGAACTGGAATCTGGAGCGCGAATTGATTCAGGTAGTAGGCAGCGGAGCGGATACAGGAAAATCATGAAAAACGATGTGAAACCTGCGAGGGGGGATAGAAGTGGGCAATTGGTTAAAGAAGCTGGAGCAATGGGCAGGCGGCGGCTCCGGCAGTCCGAAAAGGAGTCATACCTTCCGCTGGCTGATCATTTTGGGACTGCTGGGCGCGGCGATCATGCTGTTCAATTCCTTCGTGAATGTGAAGAAGCTGGACAGTGAGAACACGGGGCGGGAGCCGCCGGTCAGCGAATCGTCACAGGCCACCCTGCAGCAGGGGGATATGGGTTCTCCGAATTCTTTTGACGGAATTGAACAGGCGATGGAGGAGCGCACCAAGGAAATCCTGGAGAAAATCGTCGGTGTCGGAACTGTTGACATCATGGTAACGGTGGATTCTACAGAGGAAATCGTAGTGCAGCGGAATATGAACGATTCGCAGCAGCAGAGTGAAGAGACCGATGCCAGCGGCGGCAAACGCCATACAACTCAATACACAAGAGACGGTGAAATTGTCACCTACAGCCAGTCGGGTGACGAAACCCCCATTATCACCAAACGGATCAAACCCCAGGTGCGCGGCGTTCTTGTCGTTGCCAAAGGCGCGGAGAATAAAGTCGTAAGGGGATTGATCGAACAGGCGATCGAGAAAGGCCTGAATGTGCCGAGCTACCGCATCTCTGTCGTGCCGCGGAAGCAGGAATAGATTCCAGGCTGTGATGTGAGTTTACGAAGCGATTACTAAGAAGTAAATGCTATCAATAATTTTTAGGAGGAATAAGAATGAAGGGCAAAAGACAAACGATTTGGTTGGTTTCCATGCTTAGCTTGATGGTGGTCCTCTCGGCATACTACTTATTTACGGAAGACACAGGTGCTTCTATCCCCAAGGAAACGGCGGGAACAATCCAGGTAGGCAGCGCGGATAACGGAACAGGCGGAACGGACTCCACGGTGCTCGATAACGGCCTGGTTGTCAATGAAGTCGATACACAGGGTGCGCTAGCAGCTGATGCCGGTTCAAAGGATGCAGCAGCAGGTGATGACAGCAGCACAGCAGCTGTTACAGATCCGTCAGCTGCTACGGACCCCGCTGCCATTACAGATGACAGTAAAGCGGCTACAGCTTCAGAGGACAACAAAGCTGCTGAGACTTCTAAAGATAAACCTGCTGCTGTAACCAGCGGAGATTCAGACAAGACGGCCGCAGCAGATAAAGACACCGCGAGTGCTTCAACCGGCAGCAAACCGGCTAAGGGCGATGATGAAATTCTGGAAGAAGTTGCCGCCCAAAGCTCCTCCGCAAGCAGCCTATTCAACAATTATCTATTCGAACGCGAGCAGCAGAATCTTAAAAACTACAATGATCTGATTGCCCAGATCAATGATATGGAGAAGACGCCTGCCGAAAACGCAGTTGCCCAGGAGCAGCTGAGCAAGCTCGAAGAAAAAGAATCGAAAATCAACGATATTGAAACTAAATTACAGCAAAAATACGGTGAAGCCATCGTCAAAGAAGAAACAGGCGAGAGCTACACAGTGGTTGTGCAGAGCGATAAGCTGGATGTGAAAGAAGCGGTAGGCATTGTTGATCTCGTTATGAAGGAACTGAGCGTAACCCAGGACAAGATCAGAGTCCAATATGTATCAGAGCAATAATTTTCTGAAGAATACAGCAAAAAATGCCGAAAGAGCTCGGGTTGTCCCGGGCTCTTTCCATTTCTAGCGTTTGTGATATAATACATAAAGTTATCTTGATGAAAGCGACCCCAGGATTGCGCAACCAACTGAAGCTATGCAAGGAATAGCGAAACGGCGCAGCCGTTTTTTGCTTGAAAGATAAGAATTTATTTGCTTTACGCAATAAATGATCCTTCTCTTTCCTGCAGAAACGGATACCGTCCCTATAAGGATGGCATGGTCGTTTCTTCTTGTCCGCACCAGAAAAGTGGCTTCGAGAGAAAGCTGAAGGAGTGAACTATTAAATGTTCAAGTTAAGTGAGATTAAGGAATTGATTAAATTGCTGGACCAGACCTCCTCTGTACATGAGCTGGAGATTGAAAGCGAAGGCATGAAGCTGGCTATACGTAAACCGGATCGCCCTGAAGCTGATGGAAACGCAATTCAGGCGGCTCCTTATGTCTATCCCTTTACGCCGGCACCGCAGCCTCAGAGCCCGCAGCATGTAGCACCTACGGTTCCAAGTGAGATTCCAGCTGCTGTGCAGCCGCAGGTCTCTTCTGCCGAAGGAGCATTACATAAAATTGTTTCTCCGATGGTAGGAACCTTCTATAGTGCAGCTTCTCCGGAAAACCCGTCCTTTGTAAGTGTAGGAGACCGGGTGAATGAGAAAACAACGGTCTGTATCATTGAAGCGATGAAGCTGATGAATGAGCTGGAAGCGGAAGTTAAGGGCGAAATCGTGTCCGTGCTTGCCGAGAACGGCCAGCTTGTAGAATACGGCCAGCCGCTGTTTCTGGTAAAACCGGAGTAAACGCCGCAGAACTAGAGGAGCTAGCAGGCCTCGTTAAACTTTGGGAGGAGGTCTGGTCCAGCAATTTAATCAATTCCTTAATCTCACTTAACTTGAACATTTAATAGTTCACTCCTTCAGCTTTCTCTCGAAGCCACTTTTCTGGTGCGGACAAGAAGAAACG
>CAKMKL010000190.1 GCA_927443375.1 uncultured Paenibacillus sp.
AGAGCCTGGGTCATGATGTGGTGACCGGTAAATTCCCGTTCTCGGCCATCGGCAAGGCGATTGTGTACGGGATGAAGGATGGCTTCGTCAAGGTTGTAGCTGACCGCACCAGCGGAGATATTCTTGGGGTGCAGATGATCGGTCCTCATGTGACCGACCTGATCGGGGAAGCTGCGCTGGCGCAGCTGCTGGATGCCACACCTTGGGAGATCGGGGAAGCGATTCATGCCCATCCGACCTGGTCCGAGATTATTGGAGAAGCAATGCTGGCTGTGGATGGCAGAGCAATCGGATTCTAGGAAACAATACGGGCAATAAAAGGAAGCCGAAAGAGAGCTAATTACGTCTGATGACCGTAAAATAGCGCGATTCCGGCTTTTCCTCTCTTTTCTTTTTGACTGTAAAGGGCTTATAATAATCTTGAGTTAGGTTTAGTACCTGAATTTTATTTTTGCGCATCAGAAACTGTACACCCTGGTGTAGCTGCTCGACGACAGCTTCCTTGCGGCTCTGTACTTTCGGAAATACCAGCTTTACGCCGGCAGTTTCGATGCCGTAGCTCTCGCTCTCTTGTATCTCAGCGTATACCTCTGCACTGCGCAGCAGCGACTTACTCGGAATGCAGCCGCGGTGCAGGCAGGTTCCGCCCAGTTTGTCCATTTCGATGACGACGACAGACTTGCCCAGCTGGGCCGCGCGGATCGCTGCCACATAACCGCCGGTTCCTCCGCCCAGAATAGCCACGTCACAGGAAATTGTCATTATATGTATCCTCCAGTCATTACTCATAAGTTCTGCATAACTCCCTACATTGTACTCCCTTTTAAGCCTAATACAAAACTTATAAACGTCATGTAAACATGGACTTTTACGGGTTGAAGCGTTATCATATGGGTGAATCCAACGGTCTGCAAGGGAGATGAATCCTAAATGAAACTGCTCATTTCACGCTTCATCGCTATTCTAATTCTCGTTCTTCCGGGTCTAATGGCGATGAAGGGCTTCCTGATGATGAAGGATGATATTTTCAACTACGTCTCCATGCACGGCGATGATACTGTAACACCCGTATTCGCCTGGCTGCATTTTGGCGGCGGACTGCTTCTGTTTCTGGCAGGAATGAGCTTCCTCGGCGGCTGGATTCTGACCAGGGACCGCAAGAAGAACTACGTGGGACCCAGATTCCGGGAAAAGCAAAAAGCCCGGCAGCCGGCCTCTACGGATACAACGGTTTAAACATACCATTCTATTTCGGGCTTTAGCCGAGATTACACACTATCCCCTTTAGTTTAGTCTTCAATTTCAATTTAATACCAAATACAAAAGGCAGCTCCGGTAAAACCCGGAACTGCCTTTTGTATTGCCTTATTCCGCCCTTGAAGCTGCTGAAGCCCCCCGCACCAGCTCACTGTAGAGGCCGCCTTGCCGCAACAGCTCCTCATGGGAACCCTGCTGCTGCAACCGTCCGTTCTTGAGCACCAGAATGCGGTCCGCAGCGCGGATCGTGCCCAGCCTGTGGGCAATGACAAAGCTGGTCCGGCCCTTCATCAGCGCCTGCAGACCTTCCTGAATCTTGATTTCGGTCACGGTATCAATGCTGCTTGTCGCTTCGTCCAGTACGAGCATCGACGGGTTAGCCAGAATCGCCCGCGAAATAGCCAGCAGCTGCTTCTGCCCCTGGCTGATCCCGTTTCCGTCCACCGACAGCATCCGGTCGTACCCGCCGCGCATCCGCATAATAAAAGCATGAGCTCCCGCAAGCTTCGCCGCCTGCTCCACTTCCTCATCCGTAGCCTCCAGCCTGCCGTAGCGGATGTTGTCACGGATCGTCCCCTTGAACAGAAAGGAATCCTGCAGCACAAAAGCCATATGGCTGCGCAGACTTTCCCGCCGGATGGAGGACAAGTCCTGGCCGTCGAGCGTAATGCTGCCTTTGTCCGGATCATAAAAACGCGACAGCAGCCCGATCAGCGTGGTTTTACCCGCACCCGTAGGCCCGACCAGGGCGATCATCTCCCCCGGCTTCGCTTCAAAGCTGATATCCTGCAGAATATCAGCCCCTTCGTCATAGGAGAAGGATACCCCCGAAAACTTCACCGCACCTTCCACATGCTCCAGCAGATGTGCAGCGCCTTCATCCCTCGCTTCCTTCTCCTCGTCCATCACTTCGAACACCCGCTCTGCTCCGGCAATCGCCGACAAAAGGGTGTTCCACTGATTAGCCAGGTCATTCAGCGGCCGCGTGAACTGGCGTGTATATTCCACAAAAGCGATAATCACTCCGACCGTGACCAAGCCGCGGATGGCCAGCAGACCGCCGACCCCGGCAACAATCGCAAAGCTCAGATTGTTTAGCCCGTTCATTAATTTGGGAATAAAGCCGGAAATCGACTGTGCCCAGTACCCGGACAGCATAATACGCCCGTTCCGCTCGCGGAAACCGTTGATTACCCGTTCCTCCTGGGAGAAGGCCTTTATAATCCGCTGGCCGGATAAGGTCTCCTCAATGAATCCGTTAAGCTCGCCCAGATTGCGCTGCCGCTCTTTAAATAGTGGGCCTGTACGCCGCGTAATCCAGCGCATGCCGAGCGTCATCAGCGGCACGACAATGAACGTCAGCAGAGTGAGCAGTGGACTCAGCCACAGCATCACCCCAACCGTCCCCAGTAAGGTCAAGACACTCGAGAAAATTTGGATTGCCGAGCTGTTAAGCGTCGAGCTGATATTCTCGATATCATTCGTCAGGCGGCTCATAATCTCGCCCTGCTGCCTTCGGTTAAAGAAGGAGATCGGCAGACGGTGCAAATGTGCGAACAGATCCGTACGGATCCGGTATACTGTCTCCTGGGCAATTTCGATCATCCAGATATTCTGCAGCCATGACGTAAGAGAATTTAACACATAGACCACGGCCAGTGTGATCAAAAAAACGATCCAGGTGCTGCCCCCGTCTCCCTCCAGGTAATGATCAACTGCTCTGCTGATCAGATATGGCCCCAGCAGGGCAAGCCCGGAGCTGAGCAGAACCATCACCAGCACCAGGATCAGCTTTGCCTTGCGTGCAGCCAGATAAGCCCAGATCCGTTTCAGTGTAGCCGATGAATTTTTCGCCCTGGCTTTCGGCTTCCGGCCGGCGGGGGAACCGAAGCTCTTCCCCTCACCCAGTCCCAGTTCCAGCTTCGGATGGCGGAAAGGCTCAAGTAGTGCTTTGAACATGCTGCGCCGCCTCCTCATTCTGTGATTCGTTAATTTTGCGGTAAAGGGCTGATTCCTTCATCAGCTTCCCGTGCGTTCCCCCGGCGATCAGCCTGCCCTCATCAAGCAGCAGAATCAAATCAGCAGAGACTGTAGAGCTAATCTTCTGGGTAATGAGGAAGGTGGTGCAGGACATTTTTTTGAGTTCTTTCAGCAGCAGCCCCTCTGTTACCGCATCAAGGGCACTGGTGCTGTCATCCAGAATCAGAATTGCCGGCTTCCTTACGAGTGCCCTGGCAATGGTCAGCCGCTGTTTCTGGCCTCCGGACAGATTGACCCCGCGCTGGCCCAGCATCGTCTCATAGCCTTGCGCAAGGCCAGTGATCGTCTCGTGGATCTGGGCTGCCGCAGCCGCCCGTTCAATCTCCTCTGCCGTAGCATGCTCATTTCCCCAGGCAATATTTTCACGCACCGAACCGGAGAACAGCATGATCTCCTGCGGAACATAACCAATAGACCTGCGCAGCCTGTTAACCTCCATCTCCGAGCTGTTCTCTCCATCAATCCTGATGATCCCGCTGTCAGGCTCGTATAGACGGGGAATCAGGCTTACCAGCGATGACTTCCCAGATCCGGTTGCGCCCATAATGGCTACACGCTCACCAGGCTGAACCGCAAATGAGATTTGCTCCAGCACAGCTATATCGCTTCCAGGGTAACTGAAGCTTACATCAATAAACTCCACTCTGCCTTCGATAGATGCCCCGCTTACCTGTACATCTGCCGATCCGATTGCTCCCTGTCCCTCCGATGAGGACATTACCTCCGAAATGCGCTGCTCCGAAGCAACAGCCCGGGAGAAGGTTGCCATAATCCAGGATAGGGCCGACATCGCCCCAATGGTACGCAAGGCGTAGTTAATAACCGCAACGGTCTCCCCCAGCGTAGCTTGCCCGCCAGAAATTTCGATTCTCCCATACCACAGAACAGCTACGATTCCCGCGTTGACGATCAGCATAATGAGCGGTCCCATGGTTTCGGTTAACCTTAATGCAGCAACAGTGGATTTCATCAGACTCCCGCTGTACGAAGCAAAGCGGCCAATCTCATGAGCCATACGAACAAATACCCGGATGAGCCGGATGCCTGTAAGATTCTCCTGAATGACACCGTTTACACCGTCAATTCTGCTCTGAACAGCCTTGAACAAGGCAGAAGACCTGCGCATCACCCAGGTCAGGACCACAATCAGCAAAGGCAGCGTGACGGCCAGCAGCAGGCCCAGCTTTACATGCACAATCAGCGCCATAATTACACTGCCCAGCACTACCAGCGGTACACGGGTCATGAAACGCAGTGCCATAAATACCGTATCCTGCAGCTGTGTCACATCCCCGGTCAGCCGCGTGATCAGTGAAGAAGTCTGAAAACGGCTGAACACTTCATAAGTGAAGGATTGTACCTTTTCGTACAGCTTATCCCTAAGATCATAAGCAAAGCTCTGGCTGGCATGTGAGGCAAAAAAAGAGCTCAGTATTCCTGCTGCAAACGCAATAACAGCGCTAAAGGTAAGCACTCCGCCCCACAGCCAGACCACCGCCATATCCTTTTCCCTGATTCCGTTATCGATAATCTTCGCGATCAGCAGAGGCTGTGACAGCTCCACTGTCAGCTCAATTCCCATCATTACCAGTGCAGCAATAGCAGCTACCTTGTATTTTTTAAGATATAAATAAATTAGGTTCATCGGCGTTATCCTCTTGTTCTATTCGTAAAGTGCATCCCGCAAACGGGTAGACATTGCTGAGCCTTGACCACTCTTCAAAATAACCCGCCGCAGCGCCTTGTTGCTGCGTTGCAGTTCTGCCAGCTCGTCCATCATTTCCGACATTAGGCTCTGCGCCTCTGCAGGCAGCCCCCCGTTCTCCATCACCCCTGCCAGTCTTTCCTGGAACTGCTTCAATTTATCCGTCACCTGCCATACTTCCTTCCTAATAAGAGTTCTCCAGCTGAAAACACAAGTGCGTACATTATATCACATCTGCAGAAATGATCTTTACCTCAGGTAAGCCGCAGACTGAAAGTTTACGGGTTCAACATGTTTTCACTGGCTAGCCCGGCTGCTCATATGATACTCTAATAAAGTCGCATTTTTAGGAATACTATACTTCAGGTTATAGAGCGAAAGGATAGATGGACGTGGCACAGTTGTTTTTCAAGTATGGGGCAATGAACAGCGGTAAATCCATTGAGATTCTCAAGGTAGCCCATAATTACGAGGAGCAGGGCAAGTCGGTGCTCATTTTCACTCCATCCCTGGACGATCGGGACGAGGTCGGGTATATTTCCTCCCGCATCGGACTTCGTAAGCAGGCCATACCTGTCGACGATAATACAGATATTTACAGCATTGTAAGCCGAAATCTGCCAAAGCCCCACTGCGTGCTGATTGATGAATGCCAGTTCCTCAGCAAGGACTGCATCCTCCAGCTTGTGCGGATCGTAGATGAATTGAATATTCCGGTCATGGCCTTCGGCCTGAAAAATGATTTCCAGAATAATCTTTTCGAGGGCAGCAAATACATGCTGATCTACGCCGATAAAATTGAAGAGATGAAGACCATTTGCTGGTTCTGCGAACGAAAAGCCACAATGGCGCTGCGGGTTGAGAACGGTAAGCCCGTCTACAGCGGCAAACAAATCCAAATCGGCGGCAATGAAGCTTATTACCCGGTTTGCCGCAAATGTCACAAGAATCCTCCCTTGTAAACAATAAAAAAACATTCCAGCGCCGCTATACATACGCTGGAATGTTTTTTTTAGAAAAACCTTAGCTTTGAATGACTTTCAGCGCCTCACACTCATCTTCTTTGCTTACAAATAGCTCGTATCGGGATGACATCTTTCCGCCATACTTGGCTCGGCGTGATATTTCCCGCATCCCGCCGTCGACCTTCGACCGGTGGCGGATTCCCGCAGCAATCAGACGGTCCTTCATTCTGTAATATTGTACTTGGTCAAAAGTTGTAAGCAACAGTGTTCTTTCTGGCGGTATAAAGAAATGCAGTATGCTTTTGACTAAGCCCATACGCCTTCTCCTCCCGTCATATAACGCTATTATCCAGCCGATCACGCCTGCTTCAAATAACGCTCCTGCAATACATTCATGTGATGCCGTTCATGTCCGATGATCAGGCAGGCCTGGGCTCTGACTGTCATAGGCACCGAGAAGAACTGGCCTGCCTTAGTCCATGAATCAGCCGGCAGACTTTCCAGCAATGCAAGCGTAGACTCACGAACGATCCGGTAGTGAAGCAGCATTTCCTTCAAGCTGAACCGGTCGAAATCTCCTGCTGCTGCATAATCATTCTCCTCATATCCGGGCAGCGGCGCCTGCTCACCTCTGGCAAAACAAAGCAGGCGGTAAGACATGATCCGGTCGTTATCCGTCAAATGGCCGATCATCTGCTTGATGCTCCATTTTCCCGGAGCGTACCTGTAGCCTCCCTGCTCTTCGGTGAGATCCTCCAGCAGCGCAAAGATTTCTTTGGACTGCTCGCGGAGAATAGCTGCCAGTTCTCCCTCAGATGGTACTAAAGAGATATACGCTGTCTGGTACTCCAAATATTCGCTTTTTTCCGGACGCTGATTCATACAAACGGCCCCTTCCACTCCCAATTTTATTAAAAAAAATAGACAAAACAGATGAAAGTCATTGTTGTATTTTAGTATATTATGTATAATATTTGCAAGATTAAGGAAAAGTTAATCTGTTTCTCGGGAGTGTACGCATGCTGGATTTTGTGCTTTATATGTTTTTTTCAGGGTTGGAAACATTCGCAATGTTTTTTCTGGCTTTCAGCTTATTCAAAATTGACATCTATCTCAAAGAGATGATTTTTGCTGGTATCATAATGGCGTTCTTCTCCTATGTTATTCGCGTGAATTATAAATGGGTGGAGCTAGACATCATTATCCAATATGCGCTGATGTTTTGCTTTTTTTGGTTGCTGTTCCGCATTCATTTATTCTATTCAGCTATTCTAACAGGGATGACCTATCAAGCCTATACTTTCATTCAAATTGTTTATATTTCATTATTCAAAAATATTGGAACTTTCTCAACACATGATTTTTACGGGGTCGATCTCAACGCGTATATAATGCAAGTTTTATCAGCTGCTTCGGCTATTCTTATCGGATGCTACATAGTACGTAGACGTAAAGGCTTCGATTTTATTCCGGATAAGCCAAACGGTTTGATAAAAGTCACCAAACGGGAAATACTGTTGTTTATCCTAAACCTTCCTACTGCCGCTGTACTTATCTCTATCATGCATCTCTTTAATTCTACATATTTCTTAACTGTTCCGTTAATCTATGGTTTTCTGCTCTTTTGCTATATATATCTATCTTATACAAAGGACCGAAGCGGGAATGAATACACTAAGCTATAAGCTGGCAACTATCATAAAACAAGCTAACCCTCAGGAAACCGGCTCTGTTGAGGTTATGCAATATGCCCTTAATCTTATTCTTAATAGCCTGTTGATCGTAACAGTGTCACTGCTAATCGGCTGGTTTACGGGCAGCTTTGCCGGCACTGCAATCGTTCTTTTTAGTTTTGCAGTCCTGCGTTTTTTCTCTGGCGGTAAGCATCTCAAGACTGCTGCAGCCTGCAATGTTTTTACAATTACCCTGTGTTCCTCGCTACCTCATATCTCTTACCTGTTCAAGGATAACATATGGCTAATTAATATAGCGTCCATACTCTTGATCCTAGCTTTTGCCCCAAATCCTGACGTCAATGCTCAAATTCCTCATCACTGGTATCCCTGGATGAAGCTAATCTCTGCACTGATGGTCGGCGCCAATTTTTTGATTGCTTCGGATGTGATAGCATTAGCATTTTTTGCTCAATGCTTAACCATTATCAGTCCTAAGAAAAGGAGGAGCTTAATATGAAAAAAACCATTGCCCGTTATGCTTCCAAGACATTAACTTCATCTGCCCGTTTTTTCTCTACTGTATTGAAACCTTGGGCGCACAGCCCGGAAGCACCAAAAGAATTGCGTAAGTAATCAAACAAGGATGGGGAAAACATGCGTGTCTTACAAAACGACGGCTCCTCCCTGGATATCAGGGAAGAAGATATATTGTATTTCTCAAGTTTTAAGAATGCAATATTCGTCCATACGAAAGAAGGCGAGTTTGTTCTCCCCACTACTCTTTCCGATCTGTTGATTGCTTACAAGGGTAAAGGATTCGAACGCCTAGACCGTAACAATGTTGTCAGTCTTGACAAGGTTGACAAGTACGACGCCGAGCTGAAAATTGTTCATTTTTCCCAAGCCGAACAATTTGCTACTGTCTCGGAGTCCAACGAACCGCGCATCAAAAGATTTCTGGCTTCCCGCATAAAAAAATCCGCAGAGTGATCATCTGCGCATTATAATTCTCTATTTATCCCAGCGTCTAGAAAACACTGGGGTTTTTTTTAATTTAATATTAGCAATATTAAGTCAAATATTATTACATATTCATCCTGTTTTGTAAAGGGTGATTCGCAGGGTGAATGCCAGGAGACGGATAACCTTCCAAATGGTACCATTTAAATAGATTAGCTACAATTTGAATCATTATTCTATTTGATGGAGGAATCTAATGGATTATTATTTTCATCCTTCTCCGCGACCCTCATCACTTGAATTATTATCTGACGAGCAGTTGTTGAACATCTATGAATTAGCGGTGGAGGCAAAAGCATCGCCTGATTTTATTGAAATTATAGTTAGTGTTCTATCTGGGAGGAAATCTGCAGCCTCAAAGCTTCAGGATGTGTGAGCACATTGTTCCAGCTCACTTCTACATAATTCAATTCAATAACCATAATTTCAAAATCCGTATCTAAAGAAGCCATCCCTCACTTGCGTGAAGAAGATGGCTTCTTTAGATATGAACCGGAACACCGCGTGATACTCGTCCGACTACTCGATAAATTCAGTTTTAAACACATTATCTAATTTCCCGCCAAGTCTTTTTTTGAGCGGCACTTTAATATCACGGCCAAGTTCCTTAAAGAAGGTATCGACATCGCATTTCACATTTTGTGCCATCGCAATAACCGTACCGTCACCTACGATGTTCTGGTTTACTTCAAGAGGCACATCGACTTCGATGTCGTATTTCTTGGTCAGGGTTTTGATGTACCGGGCAAAAATCTCCAGCAGCTCTTCATTGTTGAAATTTTCGATTGCGGCTTTTCCTTTGGTGGTAAATTTCATGTTAATTCTCATTAATAGATATCCCCTTTTCTGTCGAACCATTTTTTGTTGGTTTATGGATCAAGATGAATAGATGGCTGCAAGAAAGGGCAACATTATTCATTTTTGAAAACTGGTTGTACCGGCTCACAGCTACTTAAAAGCCCCTTTAACCTGCTGCGCCTTAAACTGGGTAAATTCCTTCAAAGCCTGAATAATCTCGTCCTGCTCCTCTTCCTTGAGCTCGAAGATGTACTCCCTCAGCCACTCCCCGAATAGATAGGCTTGCCGGCCTTTGCGGGGCTGCTTCCGCAGTGAATCCAGATTTCCTTCAAACTTGTCATTGAGTACATCCGTAAGATTATATTTCTCAATTTTTTCTATTACCATTCCTGCCCCATATTCCGTTTCATAAACGATAACTTCGTCTGAATCAAACGAAACATAAGACGTCTCCTTACCTTCCTTAGCCCGAAAATCCTTAAGCTTATTAAAAGCTGTCTCATATCTGTAATCCTGTGACTGATCATGTAGCGGCTGCTTGTACCCCTGCTTCAACGTCTTAATATATTCAATATCAGGCATGTAATCGGCCAGGTGGTACATACGGTTCTTGAGATCACTTCCGAGCGCTTCGATTATTTTGTCCAGGTTGTCTTTTAGAGGAATGCTTTCTCCCCGTTCAATCTTACTGAGCTGTGAGTAGCTGATGCCGCTCTTCTCTTCCAGACCCCTTAAGGTCAAACCTCGTGCTTTCCTGAAGTGCCGGATAAAGTCTCCGAGCTCATCAGGATAATGATCGAAATCGTTCATGGGGTCACCTCTACCTCTATCATAACACAAGATAACACTTTGTGTTTCAATATAACAATTAATACCTGAATTTTTCAGGATTTCTCCAGTTTTTCAGTTCAAATGATATTAAGAAATGATTATTTTACTCACAATTCCTGCCTAATGCCCTTCGATTTAGAGGGATATATTGTATATAACGTTACCGCTAAAACCGGAAGAATAAGCGCAGAAACTGCTAATGCAATCTGATAATTATTTCCGCCAAGAACAAATAATTTCCAAAATAATCCAAACCATCTTTAGCATCAAGCCCTCTTGGAATCCTTGGATATAATCTAGCCAGACACTTTTTAAGCCAGACCAAATGATTTTACCCGTCAAGGCTAACCCATTTTGTATTCCGTGTAATACCGTAAGATCATTATCAATGGATGTAAACATAGAAGTGATATCTTCAGCAAACTTAAAGCTGAATACTTTAATCTCCAGTGAAGTCCCGCTCGGGATAAAGATATTAGTCACTCCACCGACACAACAAGCCCCAAAATGAGACTTGTAATTAACGTGCACCACACTTTATTTTGGATATCATTCATATTATTGCTCCCCATAACTATATAGAACGCATTTAAGAAACTGCCAAAGTCACCCACATCGGCCGGTTGTTGCTGCTCCAGCATCACCGCTAACTGTTTGCGCTGCTCCTCCGTGAGCTTTGTCGGTTGTCCAGGGGAATGATCCATCTTCAAGCCGGGCAGACCTTGCATTTGGTAGGCTTTCCAATAGAG
>CAKMKL010000191.1 GCA_927443375.1 uncultured Paenibacillus sp.
GAGATCGCGGGCTTGAAGGTTAATCCCGTGTCTCGTGATCCCAATGATATGGTTGTTATAAATTTCACAATCGCGACTTCATATCCGGGAACGTTGTTTATATAAACATTTTAGTTTATTTTCTCAAAAAGGACTGTGACAAATATCACCTTTCCGGTGATATTTGTCACTACCATCTAGTCCCATATTAACCTTTAAACTTGTTTTTTGCTAAGCAATCGCCAATTATACGTCGAATCTTCCGTAGAATGCGTTGCGGTATACATCAGCCAGTTCAGTTACCAGCGGCAATTTAGGGTTGGCAGTAGTACATTGGTCTTCAAATGCACGGTCAGCCAGGTAATCTACACGCGATTCGAAATCCTTAGGATCGAAGCCAAGCGCCGAGAACGACTCTTCGATACCGAGCTTTTTGTTCATATCGCGGATTGCATTGATCAGGCTTGTTACGCCTTCTTCAGTAGTGCGGGCCGGCAATCCCAGAATGCGGGCGATTTCGGCATAACGCTCGTCAGCTACGAAGTGCGAATATTTAGGGAACGAAGCGAACTTCGTAGGTTTTTTGGCATTGTAACGGATAACGTGCGGCATCAAGATGGCATTGGTACGACCGTGAGCCGTGTGGTATTGACCGCCCCATTTGTGCGCCAAGCTGTGGTTGATTCCCAAGAACGCGTTAGCAAATGCCATACCAGCGAGTGTCGATGCGTTATGCATTTTTTCACGGGCCAGTCTGTCGCCAGTCAGCGCTGATTTCTCAAGGTATTGGAACACCAGTTGGATCGCTTTGATTGCCAGACCATCGGAATAGTCACTAGCCATAACCGATACATAAGCTTCAATAGCATGTGTCAATACGTCCATACCAGTATCTGCAACAGCAGTTCTAGGCAAGCTGTATACGAATTCTGGATCCACGATCGCAACATCTGGAGTCAGCTCATAGTCAGCCAATGGATATTTAGTATTGTTTCCAGTTGTCTTATCAGTAATAACTGCGAATGGAGTTACTTCCGAACCTGTACCCGAAGTTGTAGGAATCGCAACGAATTTTGCTTTGTTGCCCAGCTCAGGGAATTTGTAAACGCGTTTGCGGATATCCATGAATTTCTGTTTCAATCCGTCAAAGTCAGCATCTGGGTGTTCATAGAACAACCACATTCCTTTTGCAGCATCCATTGGGGAACCGCCGCCGAGTGCAATGATGCAGTCCGGTTGGAATCTGTTCATCATAGCAGTACCTTTTTCAACTGTAGTAGTCGATGGATCCGGTTCAACCTCGGAGAACACTTCAATTGCTACAGGTGTTTGGCGTTGACGCAGGTAGTGCTCAACTTTTTCCACATAACCCAGTTTAACCATCATAGGGTCTGTGATGATTGCTACACGGCTGATGTTAGGCATTTTAGTCAGGTATTGAGTGGATCCTTTTTCAAAGTAAATCTTGTCAGGTACTTTAAACCATTGCATATTCACGGTACGACGGTTCACCCTTTTCACGTTGATCAGATTGATGGCAGTAACGTTCTGCGATACCGAGTTGCGTCCATAAGATCCGCAGCCCAGGGTAAGCGAAGGGATATTCGTATTGTAAATGTCCCCGATGGCGCCATGTGTCGAAGGCGAGTTCACAAGAATACGTCCTGTTTGCAGGCGGTTCGAGAACTTCATGATAACTTCTTCGTTGTTGGAGTGGATAGCCGAGCTGTGGCCCATGCCGCCAAATTCAACGATTTCTGCAGCGCGTTCGATACCTTGGTCTGCATTTTTAACTTTGTAGCAAGCCAGAACCGGGCTGAGTTTTTCAGCGGACAGCGGATATTTAGTGCCAACGCCTTCGAGTTCAGCTACCAGAATTTTTGTGCCGGCTGGAACCTGAATACCGCACATTTCAGCGATTTTCACTGCCGATTGACCTACGATTGCCGGGTTAACTGCGCATTTTTCTACGTTCATTGCGCCGTTTGTCAGCTTAGCAGCTTCATCTTTGTTTACAAAGTAGCAGCCGTTCGCGATCATTTTCTTTTTCACTTGGTCAAAGATTGCTTCTTCAATAATAACGGCTTGCTCGGAAGCACAGATCATACCGTTATCGAATGTTTTGGAAAGGATAATATCAGTTACCGCTTGATCAATGTCAGCACTCTTTTCGATGAAGGCAGGAACGTTACCAGGACCTACGCCGAGTGCCGGTTTGCCGCAGCTGTAAGCTGCCTTAACCATTGCGGATCCGCCAGTTGCCAGGATCAGTGCAACATCAGGATTGTTCATCAGTGCGTTTGTTTTGTCCATAGTCGGAAGTTCAATCCATTGGATGAAGTTCTCAGGAGCACCAGCTTTTACGCCTGCATCATGAAGGACTTTAGCTGCTGCCGCACTGCACTCTTGCGCTGAAGGGTGGAAACCGAATATAATAGGATTACGTGTCTTAGCGGCGATCAGAGCCTTAAACATCGTGGTGGATGTTGGGTTGGTTACCGGTGTGATACCCATTACAATTCCGACTGGTTCAGCAATCTTTTGGAAATTCTCATAAGCGTTATCTTCAATAACACCTACTGTCTTGTCGTACTTAACTCCGTGCCAGATATATTCAGTTGAGAAGATATTCTTCGTAATTTTGTCTTCGTATACTCCGCGTCCTGTTTCTTCGACGGCCAATTTCGCCAAGTACATATGTTTGTCGAGACCTGCCAACGCCATTGCATGAACGATTGTGTTAACCTGCTCTTGATCTAGTTCCATGAACGCATCCAGGGCTTTCTTTGCTTTATCCACCAAAGCCTGAATATATTCTTCAGCGGTGGTTTGTTTCACTTGGGCGGCGACTTCGTTTTTAACTGCCATCTCCCTCGTCCTCCTGTCAATTTTTAGGTTGTTTTTCTCTACACATTTATCTTATCACATCATCACGAACTTGTATAGTGAATTCTTTCACAAAGTATAAAGTTTTTTTGATTTGTTTTCAAAGCGCTTTCATTCGATCATAATTAGGATTTAATTCCAGTTTTTATAAATAATTTTGGTAATATTTATAACGCAACTCCATGCTTCTTCTAAAATCCAGGTTTCTCCAGGTTCTCAGGGATTTGAAATTGCTGCTTTTTGTCTGATATTGGCAAACAAAAAAACAAGACGGCTGTTCTCCCGATCCGGAAGAATGGCCCATCTTGTTTTCATTTTTGGTGTTACCAGCGTCCTGGTCGCCGATCGCAGTGAATCGTTGTAAATTCCCGATGGTTCTGCAATACTAGCTATAAAATTATGAATTAAAGGGGAATAGATTATGGAACCCGTTGCACCTAAGGGCAGCTACTCACTGGTCGGCGCACGATCTACTATCGCGGCAGGTTATCGCCATACCGTCGGGCTTCATTCGGACGGCACGGTGACCGCTGTGGGCGATAATAAATATGGCCAATGTGATGTGTGCGGCTGGCGCGATATTGTGGCGGTTGCGGCGGGTAATGCTCACATAGGTAGTGCTCATACTGTCGGACTTAAAATGGATGGTACGGTTGCGGCTGTGGGGTGGAATAAGTATGACCAATGCAATGTAAGCGGCTGGCACGATATTGTGGCGGTTGCAGCGGGTTGGCGTCGTACCGTCGGGCTTCAATCGGATAGCACGGTGATTGCTGTCGGTCGAAATAACGAAGGCCAATGTAATGTAATCGGCTGGTGTGACATCATAGCGGTTGCAGCTGGTGACTGGCATACTGCCGGGCTTAAATCGGACGGCACGCTGGTGCTCGCCGGCAATAACCGGTATGGACAAAGCAATGTAGATAACTGGCACGATATTGTGGCGGTTGCGGCGGGTTACCTTCATACCGTAGGGCTTAAATCAGACGGCACGGTGACGGCTGCGGGTTGGAATAAGCGTGAACAATGCAATGTAAGCAGCTGGCACGATATCGTGGCAATTACAGCGGGTAGTAACCATACCATTGGGCTTAAATCGGACGGCACGGTGACGGCTGCGGGTTGGAATGAGCATGGGCAATGTAATGTAAGCGGCTGGCACGATATTGTGGCGGTTACGGCGGGTTGCGCTCATACAATCGGGCTCAAAGCGGACGGTACGGTTGTTGCTACGGGTGATAATCAGAATGGTCAATGCGGTATATACGGCTGGCATGACATCGAGCTGCCTGGCAAATAGTTATCCATGCATAAAAGCCATGCGCCTATTTCTCTCGCATGGCTTATGTTTTGTGTTACGGTTTTAAATAACCTCTTGTTGAAGAATAGTCATGCATCAAATCATCTAAGGTATATTGTAGAGTGGGACAGCTGAATTATTTACCGTAGCCGTTCATTAGCAGCCAGGAAGCGCAGGCTCCCGTCCAGCCGCTGGTATGCGGCTCCCCGGTGGCGAGCCCCAACCCATGTGCCCCGTGAGTATAAACATGAAGATCAAACAGAACCCCCTGACGGCGCAGCGCAGCGGCGAGCAGCAGGCTGTTCTCCACCGGCACACTCTCATCATCTGCGGTGTGCCAGAGGAATGCAGGCGGTGTATCGGCTGTAACTTGCAGCTCTCCGCTGAGCTGACGGACCAGCTCCTCAGCGGGATGCTCTCCGAGCAGATTGGCTTTTGAACCTTCATGCGTCACGCCTTCCATCATGGAAATGACCGGGTAACAAAGGATCGAGAAATCCGGCCGGCAGGACTGGCGGTCCAGCTCCTCGCCCGCTTCCGGATTCCCCCGGTCAAATAAGCTGGAAGCAGTCGAAGCCAGATGCCCCCCGGCCGAGAATCCCAGGATTCCAAGCCTGTTCGGATCAATTCCATATTCATCTGCCCGCAGGCGGATGGTGCGCAGCGCTCTCTGAGCATCCTGCAATGCACTTGGATATTGATATGGTGCTACGCGGTAACGCAGCACAAAGGCTGAAATCCCAAGCGTATTCAACCACTCGGCTACTGGGCCTCCTTCATGATCGGCACGCAGCCAATAGCCGCCTCCCGGACAGATCAGTACTGCGGCATTCTCCTTGCCTTCCACCAGATACGGCGTAATCGCCGGACAATCTTCCTCGCTGCTTCCCAGTGCCCCCGGAGCCCCCTCCGGCCATAACAACAATGTTTCCATCTGCATCCCTCAAGCTTTCTTCTATTAATAGAATAATTAGTCTAAGGAGTTGCTTTACCCTCGACCATTAGTCTATCAAGCCCTTACAATTCATGCAATCCGGTAATGACAAGATCCGCCTCACTCAGTTGATAGATGCTGATTATCGCCCAAGGGTCAACCTTTAAATATTTGTCTGCTACTTTTGCCATCTCTGATTTCTCCTTCTCCCGAGTGTCAACGCTCCTATTCAGCGTACCTTTCGGGAGATAAGAGGCCAATGTCTGACTGTAACAGAGTTATGTGCATTTTTACGGAGATAAAAAAACAGCCTTCCCACAATTGTGTAAATTGGGAATTGACTGTTATAATAAACGATAACTATGGATTTTCTCCCCCTGTTACGGTGAAAAACATATTAAATCTCACACGTTAGAAGTGAAAATTATCACAATGTTAAAAATTCGACACTTTTTATCGAAAATTTTTAACCATTATGAGGAATAACAAGGTATAATTAATTTAAAATTTACTGAAAAACTGAGGGAATAAAGGGGATGTCGATTATGATAAAGGAACATTACAATGTTATCGAAGCCCACGGAAATACAAACTGTTTCTCCGAACAGAACTTCAACAGACTTCTGGTCACAATGAAAGAACGTATGGTCCCTGAAGGATCACATCTGTTCTGGGAGGGTGACTACTCGGATAAATTGTTTTATATCAAACGTGGACGTGTGAAACTGACCAAATCTACCGACGAAGGCAAAGAACTGATTCTTTATATGTATCAGGCTGGTGACATGGTAGGCCAAGCTGACCCGTTCTTCAGCACGAAGCACAGCTTCACTGCCGAAGTAATTGAGGAAAGCGAGGTTGGCGTAATTGAGCAGAAGGATCTGGAGATTCTGATCTGTCAGCACTGCGACTTCGCCATCGACTTTATGAAATGGATGGGTATCCATCACCGTCTCACACAGACGAAATTCCGTGACTTGATGATGTACGGCAAACCGGGCGCACTCTGCTCCACACTGATTCGTCTGGGCAACACCTACGGCGAGAAGAATGGTGACAATATTCTGATCAACAAGAAAATTACGCATACGGATCTGTCCAACATGATCGGTGCTACCCGTGAGAGTGTCAACCGGATGCTGAGCGATCTGCGTAAAAAAGATGCAGTTGAATATGAGAATGGCATGATTGTCATTAAGGATCTTAGCATGCTGCAGGAAATCTGCCATTGCGAATTATGTCCTAACGAAATTTGCCGTATCTAATTTCCTAGTAACATTACCCTCTATTCTCCTCATTGAAACATATATGGCCCAAATATTCTGCACAATAAAATAGAGTGGTCAAGGCGCTTATCTGGCGTCTTTTTTCTTATGTATGTGTTCTATGGCTCCCAAGCACTTTCATCTCCCAATGCTCGTGGTAACCTGTCTGTGAAGGCAGACATCCGCTGGTTAGCCACTCCGCTCCAAGCACTGCAATAGGCGATGCCGAGTCCAGGGTAATTGCCGGTAAATCCACCCATTCACAGCCGTGGGAATCCTGCATGGCAAAGGTTGCGATATCGGACACCGGGTGATCCTCATTGATCTCAACCGTATACAGTGCAGCAATGTGATGCATATGTGTAAAAGAATCCTCTTGATAGCGCACAAAAAAATCAAAGGCTCCAAGATTGTTCTTCACCCGGACAGACAGTCCAGTCTCCTCCAGGAACTCTCGCACCAGTCCGTCTGTCAGCGCCTCATTCTCCTCCAGCCGCCCCCCGGGAAGATCAAATCTTCCGGTATACGCCCCTCTGCCCTTGTGAATAACCAGCAGCTTACCAGCCTGCTCACAAATCCCGTAAACCCCAAAATGGTTAAAGCTCTTCATTGTGGCCCTCCCCCGGATATTTCTAAATCCAGTGTAACAAAAAAACTGTCCTGAGGGCTATTGCCTCAGAACAGTTTATCAGTACATGCTTAATGTTTGCTGAATTTTGAACGAACCGGAGAGATCAGCCAATACGCCATACCGACGAACAGACCGCCGCCGATAATATTTCCCAGTGTGACCGGAATCATGTTGTGGATCCAGCCGGCAACCGTTACCGTCTCTGGATGATTTGGCAGCAAAACGGCCACACTAAGCAGTGTCATGTTAGCCACGCTATGCTCATAACCACTGGCAATGAAGGCGAACAGACACCACCAGATAAGCACCAGCTTGGCAGCTTCACTTTTAGCACGTGAAGACATCCATATAGCCAGACAGACCAGCCAGTTACAGAGAATGCCCCGGAAGAACAGCTCTGAGAAGGGAAGTGTCATCTTTTTGGCCGCTGCAGCGAAAATCAGATGCTCCGCAGGTGCAGCCTTGAACAATCCGGTCCCCTGAATCAGCAGGGCAAGAATAATAGCTCCGCCAACATTGCCTATAAAGACGATGACCCAATTCTTAAGCGTATCCCACACCGTAGTTCTTCCGGCAAGTGTACTGACCGTAAAGAACATATTGTTCCCGGTAAACAGCTCTGAGCCCGCGAAGATAACCAGTGTCAGCGCGATCCCGAAGGAAGCTCCCATGACCAGCGGCTGAAACGGTGATTTGATTGCAGCCAGAGGCGCACCAAGGGAGAAGATAAGGATAATTCCGATTCCGACGTAAGCCCCGGCCAATAAAGCAGCCAGAAAGTACCTCGGCAAACTCTCATTCATTTTGTCACGTTTGCTGACTGCTGCCTCTACGATGTTCTCGACACTTTGCGTAAACATCTTTCCACCCCGCCATTTCTCTACATAGTTTATCTTTGGATCATTGTTTCTTACAGGATGACATTTACGTTATCGCCATCCACCGTAACGGGGAATGTGGCAACGAGGCCTTTATCCGGAGCCTGAACCTCTCCAGTGCGAAGATCAATCTTCCAATCGTACAGCGGATCGTACAAATAATAGCCGGATACAATTCCTTCAGCCAGCGGACCGCCTTTTGGATGCGGACTCCGGTTTTCCACAGCATAGAATTGGTCATCAGAAGTCCGGAATATAGCCAGCTCCACCGGACCGCAGGCGACTACACGGCCTATCTGCGGCAGGAATTGCTGAAGCGTGCCTAGCGTATACTTAAGTTTTGTGCTTTCCATCGTCTTCTCTCCTTAGGTTCCGTTTTAGAGGTTAGCTTTTTCGAACAGGGCGCTGCGGGTATTATCATCATCCAGCATTTTTTTCCATGGATCTGAAACCTGGGCCAAGGCAAAATCAATTCGTGCAGCCAGTTCCTTACGGTTTTCCGCATTGTCCATAATCACACGCTGGATGTTCTCCAGACCCATGCGTTCCACCCACTCGGAGGTTCTTTCCAGATAGTTCCCGGTTTCACGGTAGTACTGCATTACGGCTGAACAGACCTCAACCAATTCTTCATCCGTCTTCACCTTGCAGAAGGCATCAGCGATACGCGGCTTAATTCCGCCGTTTCCGCCAATGAACACTTCCCAGCCTCCGTCATTGCCGACGATACCGATATCCTTGGTGCAGGATTCCGCACAGTTACGCGGGCAGCCATTAACAGCCATTTTGAATTTGGCCGGGAAATCAAGCCGTTCATATTTGCGCTCAAGCATAGCTCCTACACCCATTGAGTCTTGGGTGCCGAAGCGGCAGAACTGGTTGCCGACACAGGTTTTGACGGTCCGAAGCGACTTCGCATACGCATATCCGGATGGCATATCCAGCTCTTCCCAGACTTTAGGCACATCCTCTTTTTTGACACCAATCAGATCCAGACGCTGTCCGCCGGTTACCTTCACTACCTTCACATCATATTTAATGGAGACATCAGCAATCCGTTTCAGATCCTCCGGTGTAGTTACACCGCCATACATCCTGGGAACGACGGTAAATGTGCCGTCCTTCTGGATATTCGCACTCATACGCTCATTAACGAAGCGTGATTCCTTCTCATCCTCATGCGTGTCCGGATAGATCATGCCCAGGTAGTAGTTCACAGCCGGACGGCATTTGGAGCAGCCCTCAGCCTGTTTCCAGTCCAGAACATTCATGACTTCCTTGGTAGTCTTGAGCCCTTTGGCAGTAATCTCGGCTACAATCTCATCACGGCTGAGTGTTGTACAGCTGCAAATGCCGGCTTTGAGGCTCTCCTGGAAGCTGTCACCAAGGACAAACTGGAGAATCTGTTCCACGACAGGCTTACAGCCGCCGCAGGAACGCGTGGCTCCGGTGCAGGCTTTGATTTCATCCACAGTAGTAAATCCGTTCTCTGTCACTGCATCGACAATCGCCTTTTTAGTGACCCCATTACAGCCGCAGACGATTTCTTCATCGGCCATTGTTTCAACAGATAAGCCTTGCTTGGCTCCGCCACCGCCGCAGCAGCCAGTGCCCATTACTTCATTGTATATGTCTTCAGTCATTTCAGAGCCTTGCTTCACCAGCTTTTGCAGGCTGGCCGATTCGGTGACATCACCGAACAATACTGCACCGACGATAATATTGTCCTTCAGCAAAATCTTCTTGTAGGTTCTCTTCCACTCGTCTTTAGCTGAAATAACTGTGTGCTCATCTGTTTCTGTAAATTCACCAGCAGAGAATACATCTACTCCGGAAATCTTCAGCTTCGTAGCCACAACCGATCCTTCATACGGCTGGGTGGATGCTCCGACGAGATGTTTGGCCAGTACCATACCTTGTTCAAACAGCGGTGCTACCAGACCGTAACAGGTCCCGCGGTGTTCTGTACACTCTCCGACAGAATAAACATTCTCCATAGAGGTCTGGAGATAGTCGTTCACGACAATCCCGCGGTTAACTGTAATACCGGAGTCTTTAGCAAGCTGAGTGTTCGGTTTTATTCCGACAGCCATCACCACGAAATCTGCCTGCAGCTCCGTACCGTCACTGAATCGCAGACCGTTAACCCGCTCTTCGCCTGTCAGCTCAACCGTCTGTTTACCCATGGCAAACTTCACGCCTTGACGTTTCAGTTCAGCCTGTAGCATGGACGAAGCTGTATGATCCAGCTGCCGCTCCATCAGGTCCTCCAGCAGATGCACTACCGTCACATCCATGCCGAGATTAACCAGACCTTTGGCTGCTTCAAGTCCGAGCAGTCCGCCGCCAATTACCGCTGCTGTACGGTACTGCTGTGCTGCCTCCAGCATGGCATCGCAATCCGCGATATCGCGGAAGCCGACTACGCCTTCTTTGGTGCTGCCCGGTACGGGAAGAATAAAAGAACTTGAGCCTGTTGCAATAATCACTTTATCGTATGAAACGCTTAATCCGTTATCCGCGATGACCTGACGGGTATCTTCATCAATCCGGACTACAGTAGTCCCCGTATGCAGGGTAATATGGTTGTCTTCATACCACTGGCGGTCATTCAGAATAATGTCCTCAATGCTTTTGCTGCCTTCAAGAACATATGACAGCATAATCCGGTTGTAGTTAGGATGAGGCTCGCTGCCGAAGATGGTAATATCATAAGCGCCGCCCAGCTTGAGAATCTGTTCTATTGTGCCTACGCCTGCCATCCCGTTGCCTATTAATACTAATTTTTCTCTCTCCACTCTCACTGTTAAAACCTCCCCGAAGCATCTAAATTCCTATGAAAATATATCTCGTAAGAGAATTATACATTTAAAATTTGAACTGCATTTGTGATTGTAATCACATTAAATGTGAATCTTTTCACAATTTACACGCCATGTTAGCTTCCAATCATTCAGTGGATATTTCCACATAAAACAGCCATGTTCCTCTGCAGCCGATAACGGCAACAGAGAACATGGCTATAGAAAAAGACTGGTCAGAACACAGCTCACTATCGCAGTACAAGTGATAACTCCAGT
>CAKMKL010000192.1 GCA_927443375.1 uncultured Paenibacillus sp.
GTACAGCAAGACTCGATACGTCAAGTATTACCGGATTTTTGCAGAAGGTACAATGGATACCTTAAATGGAGCGGGAGCAGTGTTTCCCCATGCGCTTCCCAGGGTAATTGCTTAATATATCGAAGGCTCTTGGCCGGAAGGAGTGGAATATGCGCGCCGATGTACAGAACTTGTTCATAGGGATCCATATGCTTTATATTGCACGTGAGAAGGACTTAACATTGTCGGAGATGCTGCCGGAACTTGAGGAACTGGGGTACCGGGTAGCGGAACGGGAAGTGAAGCAGGAGCTGGAACGGCTCACACAGGAGAATTTTTTGACTGCCCATGGCGATGCGTTCAGTATCACCGGTACGGGCATCGAAGAATTCAAGGATATTCAGGTGAAGCTGCAGGTACTGTGCTCCGAGGTGCTTACACCGGCCAAAGCGGCGAAAGCCTCGGGTTAAGTCATAACAGGCTTCTGCAGCCGGAAGCTTTAACGAAGGGCTGCCCATTTTCCAGGCAATGAACAGCGTCAGCATCAGGGGGAGATCCACGGCCCGGTGCAGGCGCTTTTTTTGTACTGGAGGTATTAAGGAAATCCTTACCTGTGAAGTATACTTATAGAGAGTGAAAGGGGACGAGGGCATTGTATCTAAGCCGTGGGGTAGCACCGAGACTGAGCGGAACAAGAATAGAGCTGCAGGCGATCGCTGCGGATCATGCTCCAGCGCTGTTTGAGATATGGACTCATCCTGCTGTTGCCCCCTGGCTGGACACGCCGCCGATGGCATCCGTCAGGGATGCAGAGCAGCTGATCGCTCTCCTGCTGCAAATGGGCAGAGAGGAGGAAAGCCTGCGCTGGAGCATTACCCTGCGGGATGGTGAGATTATCGGCAGCTGCGGCTTTAACCAATGGCAGCTGCCGGGAGCCTACCGTGGAGAAATCGGCTGCGAGCTGTCTCCGTCCTGCTGGGGACAAGGGTATATGCGCGAAGCACTGGAGCTAGTGCTGGAATTCGGCTTCGGCATAATGGGCCTTAACCGGATTGAGGCCTTATGCCACCCCGGCAATATCCGTGCGCACGGGCTGTTCCAGGCGCTGAACTTTTCGCAGGAAGGCCTGCTGCGCGAATACCGCCATACTGCTTCAGGTTTTCAGGACGTGAGCCTTTACGCTCTGCTGCGGAATGAGAAGTAATAATGTAGAGCGAGAAATCATGAGTCATAGGCGGATCACATAAAGAAACGGCTGCACAGTCCCCGGGGGGCCGTGCAGCCGTTTCTTTGTCATCAGGAATCAAGCCGTTAAAAGATAGTGAATAGATTCACAACATTTGCTCTGCCAATCCTACTTGCGGGGCAGCGGCGAGAGCTTCTCAGCTTGGAGACCCATCTTCTTCAGCAGAATAATCATCTGTTCTTTCTCATCATCGTTCAGACCGCTGAAAGCCAGGTGCAGGCGTTCTGAATATTTCGGATACATCTCGCTCATCAACTGTTCGCCTTCTGGTGTCAGTTCAGCGAAAATAACACGCCGGTCATTCGCGCAAGGTTTGCGATGCAGGTATCCGCGTTCTTCGAGCTTGTCAATCACGTAAGTAACGTTGCCGCTCTGCAGCAGCAGCTTGGCACCGATCTGCTGAATCGGCTGAGGTCCCTTATAGTAGAGAACCTCCATCACAGCGAATGCTGTAGGATTGAAGCCTTCAATCTTGCTTCCGGTAACGGCATGCTCGTTGATGCTTTTGAAAGACTTGGCAAAAACCCGGTACAAATGCAGCGTTAATTGAGTATCGCGTTCATAGGATTGTATCATGCTTCTCCACCCTCTATCGTTATCGTTAATCGTGTGGGTTACCCCGCAAATTTGGAATCATTGCCGTATGCACGCTTCGTAGGTGCAGTAAAACTTAAGATAACTTTACAATACGTCAAACAATGGATGAAGAACATGTGATTTGTCACAATGAGCACACTTTTAATTATTAAAAATCAAACAATTTTTTGACGTATTGTAAAGTTATCTTAAGTTTTACTGCACCTACGAAGCGTGCATACGGCAATGATTCCAAATTTGCGGGGT